>RFLL01000019.1 GCA_003693905.1 Alphaproteobacteria bacterium | reverse complement strand
TCGGCGCCGCCGAAGGCGACCCCGACCTGGCCGTTGCCGGTCGCTATTTTCCCGCCGTTCACGTGGCCGTCGCCAAGAAAAAGGGCACCAATGCGGTGCGCGTCGCCAAGCGCATCGAGGCCCGCGTAGACGAGCTGGCGCCGACACTGTTTCCCGACGGCGTGCACGTACGCATCACCCGCAATTACGGCGAGACCGCCAACGACAAGGTGAACGAGCTACTCGAAGCCCTGGTCGTGGCGATGATCATCGTCATCGCGCTGATCGCCTACACCCTGGGTTGGCGCGAAGGCCTGGTGGTCGCGGCCGCGGTGCCGATCACCTTTTCTCTGACCCTGATCATCAATTACTGGGCCGGTTATTCCATCAACCGGGTGACCCTGTTCGCCCTCATCCTGTCGCTCGGTCTCGTCGTCGATGATCCCGTCGTCGACGTCGAGAACATCTATCGTCACCTGCGCATGCGCCTGCAGCCGCCGCTCGATGCCATCCGCACGGCGGTCAACGAGGTGCGTCCACCGATTCTGCTGGCGACGCTGGCGGTGATCGTGTCCTTCCTGCCGATGTATCTGATCACCGGCATGATGGGGCCGTACATGCGCCCCATGGCCCTGAACGTTCCGGTGGCGATGCTGATGTCGATGGTGGTGGCGTTCGCGGTCACGCCGTGGCTGTCTTACCGGGCTCTGCGCAAATCGGCGCAGCACACCTCGGCGCCACCGGCGCCGCCGGTCGAACAGACCTTGATGTACCGTTTTTATGCCGCGCTGCTCGGCCCCTTTATCGCCAGGGCCTCGCGCGCGTGGATTTTTCTTCTCGTCCTCGTGCTCCTGTTTGCGTTCGCCGTGGCGCTGGGGGTATGGCGCCTGGTGCCGCTGAAAATGCTGCCGTTCGACAACAAGAACGAGTTGCAGATCATCGTCGATCCACCGGAAGGCACCACCTTGGAGCGAACCGATGCGATTGCGCGCCGGCTCGCCGAGATCCTCCGTCAGGCCGCCGAAGTGCGCGATTTCGAGATCTATACCGGGCTCGCCTCGCCGATGGATTTCAACGGCATGGTCCGCCACTACTTCCTGCGCCGCGGGCCCAATGTCGCCGACATCCGCGTCAACCTGGTCGACAAGCGCCGCCGCCAGATGCAGTCGCACGAGATCGCGCTGCGTCTGCGCGACCGGCTGGAGGCGGCGGCGCGCGCAAGCGGCACCCGCATCGCGGTCGTCGAGGTGCCGCCCGGCCCCCCCGTCCTGGCCACCATCACCGCGGAGATCTATGGCGACCCGCAGGTTCCCTACGCGCGCCTGCGCCGGGCCGCGCGTGCCGTCGAGGCGCGGCTGCGCCGCGAACCCGGCGTCTCCGATGTCGATTCCACGGTCGAGGACGATTCGCAGCGTCTCGTGTTCGTCACCGACAAGGAAAAGGCGGCCCTGTCGGGGGTCGCCACCGAAGATATCGCACGCACCGTGCAACTGGCCCTGTCCGGGCTCGATGCCGCCCGCCTTCACGTGCCGGGAGAAGTCGATCCGCTGCAAATCCGCCTGCGCCTGCCGCGTCCGGCACGCGCCGGCATCGAGCCGCTCGGCGCGCTGCCCGTCAAGGGCCGGCCGGGGATCGCCAAAGTGCGTGAAAGCGGCGCCGTGCGCGATGCGCCGATCCCCGTCGTGCGTCTTGGCGAGCTTGGCCGGTTCATGCGCGTCTCAGCCGAAAAAGCCATTTATCACAAGGACCTGCAACCGGTCGTCTTCGTCTACGCCGAGCCGGTGGGCCGTGCCCCGGCCGAGGTCGTGGCCGATGTCGCAGCCGATCTTCGCACCCCTGACGAGATGGCCGCCCTCGCCCCGGCCCCGGAAGTGCAGCCGCGCCCGCTTTCCGAACGCAGCTACGTAAACAACGGCAGCGGCCTGCTGTGGAGCCTGCCGCCGGGAACGCGGGTGTCCTGGCTCGGCGAAGGGGAACTGAACATCACCCGCGACGTCTTCCGCGATCTCGGCATCGCCTTTGCCGTGGCGCTGGTCGGGGTCTATCTCATTCTGGTCTACCAGACGCGCAGCTATGCGATGCCGTTCATTCTCATGATCTCGATTCCGTTGACCATGATCGGGATCATGCCCGGGTTCTGGCTGCTCAACGTCATTTCCGGAACGCCGATCGCCGGCCATGCCAACCCGACCTTCTTCACCGCCACGGCGATGATCGGAATGATCGCGTTGTCCGGCATCGCCGTGCGCAATGCCATCCTGCTGATCGAGTTCCTGCACGTCGGCCTGGCCCGGGGGATGACCTTGCGCGAAGCGGTTCTGCATGCCGGGGCCATCCGGATCCGGCCGATTCTGCTGACCGCCGGCCCGGCGATGCTGGCCGCTGTCCCCATCACGCTGGATCCCGTGTTCTCCGGACTGGCGTGGGCATTGATCTTCGGACTGTTCGTCTCGACCGCATTCACCTTGATCGTGGTGCCGATGACCTATTATTGGGTTTACCGCAACCGACCGCGGCACGGTCTGCCGGCGGACATACCGGTGGAGGAACTGGCGTGAACCGGATCGTACGCCGCAGCCTGGAAATCATCGCCGGCCTCGGCGGTGTCGGTATCGTCGTCCTGTGGCTGTCGGGCGGGTTCAGCCCCCGCATCGCCCCCGCCGATGTTCCGGCCCCCGCCCCGTCGGTGCCGCCGGGTGTGCGCGAGGGGATCGTCGTGCGCGAGACCGGTCCCGTGTTCGAATGGGCCAGCGGCACCGTCGCATCGGCGACGCGTACCGTGGTGGCCTCGCGTCTGCTCGCCCGGATCGAAGAAGTACGGGTGCGCGCCGGCGACACGGTTGCCAAGGGCGATGTGGTCGTGGTGCTCGAATCGCAGGATATCCGCGCCCGCGTGGCCCAGGCCCGCGACGCCCTCGAGGCGGCCGAGGCGCGTCTGGCACTGGCCCGCAGCGAAAAGGCGCGCGTCGAAGCCCTGTTCAAGAAAGGGGTGGCCACACGCCAGCGCTATGATCAGGCCCTGGCGGAACTGCAGGCGGCCACGGCCGAGGTCAACCGGCTCAAACAGAGTCTGCGCGAAGCCGAAACCGAGCTTTCGTTTACACGCATTCGCGCACCGGTCTCCGGGCGCGTCATCGACCGCTTGGCGGAACCCGGCGAAACCGCGACACCGGGGCGGCCGCTCCTGCGCATCTATGATCCCGATGCCTTGCGCGTCGAAGCGCCGGTGCGCGAGACGCTGGCGGTGCGCTTGCGCCTCGGGCAGCGGCTGCGGATCGACATCCCGGCTCTTGAGCGCACCTTCGAAGGCACGATCGAGGAAATCGTCCCCTTTGCCGAGCCCGGGGCGCGGACCCTGCTGGTCAAGGTCGGGTTGCCGCCGGCCTCCGGCGCGGTGGCCGGCATGTTCGCCCGCATCGCCGTACCGGCGGGAAAGCGCACACGGCTGCTGATGCCCGTCGCCGCGCTCGAACGGGTGGGACAACTTGAATTCGTCCGGGTACGCGATCCGGCGCAGGGCATCGAGCGCCGTCTCGTGACCACTGGCCGCTACCGCGATGGCGACCGCATCGAGGTTCTGAGCGGCCTGGCCGAAGGTGAGCACGTCCTGGTTCCATCCGGTTGAAGATGCGGCCGAGGGGCCATTTTCCCTCCCTCTCTTCTCTCCCTCTTCCCCCTGCTTTCTCCCGGTGAACGATCGAACCGGCGCGTCCCCTCGGGACGGCGCCACCCGGCACTATTGTGTCGCTTGCCGGCACTTGCGGGGTGCGGAGCAGTGGTACGTGCACACCCGGAACGGTTGGTGGATGCGGTTGTTGATCGCTGCCGGAGTCTTGGTATACGATATACCAGAATAAAGGCGCCAAAGTGGCCCTGCCGTGCATGCAGTCTGTCCAACCCGGCCGAGGTTTCCGGCCTTTTCGACCCCGCCAGCGAAAGAAGGTGATGTGACACACGATCCGGATCTGACCCCCGGCGCCCATGTCCGCCACCCCGACCGTCCCGAGTGGGGTATCGGTCAGGTTCAGTCGGTGATCGGCGATCGCGTGACGGTAAACTTCGAACATGCCGGCAAGGTCCTGATTCGCACGCAGATCGTGACCTTAGAGCTGGTGAAGGACTAGCCCCGCTGAGGCGTGGCGGCGGCGCATAATGCCCGTGCCCGTCCCCGTCGGTATCGGCTTGAGATCGACCGGCATGGGCCTCAAGATGATCCCCGCGGGGGGCACGGGAGCGGCCGTCGGAGCAGGCGCAAAGGGGCACGGCGATACGAAAAGGGAGGACGCGGCAAGACGATGACGGATGAACCGGCGCACGAAGAACGACCCCTGGAGCGCATGATTGCCCCCGGCTCGGGCCGGCGCAAGGCACCACCGTTCCCCAAGGGCCGGCAACTCGACCCCCGGGCACTGGACGAAATCCGGGACCTGCTCGGCACCCAGCCGCGCCGTCGCGACCTGTTGATCGAATACCTGCATCTGATCCAGGACCGCTACGGATACCTGTCAGCCGCTCATCTCCACGCGCTGGCCGAAGAACTGCGCCTGCCGATGGCCGAGGTCTACGAGGTCGCCTCGTTCTACGCCCATTTCGACATCGTGCGCGACGGCGAGACGAAGCCGGCAGAGCTCACCATCCGGGTGTGCGACAGTCTGACCTGCGCCATGATGGGGGCGGAGGCGCTGTTGGCCGAACTGCCCCGGCGCCTCGGTGCCAAGGTCCGCGTCGTGCGTGCGCCGTGCATGGGCGGATGCGACCGGGCGCCGGTCGCCCACGTCGGCCATTGCGAGGTCGCCCACGCCACGGTGGAGCGCCTGGTCGAGGCCGCCGCCAGCCGTCCCCGTCCGGCGATCCCGCCATACCAGAGCCTCGATGCCTACCGTGCCGAAGGCGGTTACGGACGCCTGGACGATTGCCTGCGCGGCGCGCTCGGCGTCGACCGGGTAATCGACACCCTGTCCGAATCGGGTCTGCGCGGCCTCGGCGGCGCCGGGTTTCCGACCGGCCGCAAATGGACCTTCGTGCGCGCCGAAGCGAAACCGCGCTATCTGGCGGTCAACGCCGACGAAGGCGAACCCGGCACCTTCAAGGACCGTCATTATCTGGAAACCCGGCCGCACCAGTTTCTCGAAGGCGTGCTGATTGCCGCCTGGGCGATCGAGGCGGAGGCCGTCTACATCTATCTGCGCGACGAGTACCCGGCGGCGCGCGAGATTCTGCGCCGCGAAATCGCCGCCGCCGAAGCGGCCGGCCTGACGCGGCATACGACGATTCACCTGCGCCGCGGCGCCGGCGCCTACATCTGCGGCGAAGAGTCGGCGATGATCGAATCGATCGAGGGCAAGCGCGGCCTGCCCCGCCACCGGCCGCCCTATGTAGCCCAGGTCGGCGTGTTCGGCCGCCCGACCCTGGTCAACAACGTCGAGACCCTCTACTGGGTGCCGGAAATCCTGACCCGCGGAGCCGAGTGGTTCGCCGCCCAGGGGCGCCATGGCGCCAAGGGCCTGCGCAGCTATTCCGTGTCGGGGCGGGTCCGCAACCCGGGCGTCAAGCTCGCCCCTGCCGGAATCACGGTGCGCGAGCTGATCAACGAATACTGCGGCGGCATGGCCGAAGGGCACACGTTCAAAGCCTATCTGCCGGGCGGTGCTTCGGGTGGCATCCTGCCGGCCGCGATGGGCGATATCCCGCTCGATTTCGGCAGGCTGGAGCCGCACGGGTGTTTCGTCGGCTCCCACGCGGTGATCGTCCTGTCCGACCGGGACGACCTCAAGGCGGCGGCGCTCAACCTGATGCGCTTTTTCGAGGATGAAAGCTGCGGCCAGTGCACGCCGTGCCGCAACGGCACCGAAAAGGCCGTCAAGCTGATGTCCGCCAGAACGTGGGACCGTGCCCTGCTCGAAGAACTGGCCATGGTCATGCGCGAAGCCTCGATCTGCGGTCTCGGTCAGGCCGCTCCCAACCCGTTGTTGAGCGTGCTCAAGCATTTTCCGGAGGAACTGGCATGAGCGCCCCGAGGACAGATACCCCGAAGACGGGCACCCCGAAGACGGGCGCCCCGAAGACAGGCGCCCCAGTCACGTTCACACTGAACGGCCGCGAGGTCGAAGCCGCCCCCGGCGAGACGATCTGGCAGGTCGCCAATCGTCTCGGCATCGAAATCCCGCACCTGTGCTATGCGCCTGAACCGGGCTACCGGCCCGATGGCAACTGTCGCGCCTGCATGGTCGAGATCGAGGGCGAACGCACGCTGGCCGCTTCGTGCATTCGCACGCCGAGCCCCGGCATGACGGTATCCACGACTTCGCAGCGGGCGCGCAAGGCGCGCGAACTCGTGTTCGAGCTGCTTCTTGCCGATCAGCCGGCCCGCGAGCGCGCCCACGATCCGCAGTCGAAATTCTGGCACTGGGCCGACAAGGTCGGCGTCGACAGGAGCCGCTTTCCGGCGCGGGCGCCGTGGGCGCCCGATGCCAGCCATGTCGCCATGCGCGTCAATCTGGATGCGTGCATCAACTGTACCCTGTGCGTGCGCGCCTGCCGCGAGGTCCAGACCAACGACGTCATCGGCATGGCCTATCGCGGCCACGGCGCCAAGGTGGTGTTCGATTTCGACGATCCCATGGGCGCCAGCACCTGCGTCGCTTGCGGCGAATGCGTGCAGGCGTGCCCGACCGGCGCGCTGATGGAAGCCAGCCTGCTGGACGAGAACGGCGTGCGCACCGAGTTTCCCGAGCGCATGGTCGACACCGTGTGCCCGTACTGCGGTGTCGGGTGCCAGATCAAACTGCACATCAAGGATGATCGCATCATCTCGGTCGACGGCCGCGACGGCCCCGCCAATCGCAATCGTCTCTGCGTCAAGGGCCGTTTCGGCTACGACTACATCCGCCACCCGCATCGCCTGACCAGACCGATGATCCGGCGCGAAGATGCGCCCAAGGCGGCCGACATCGTCATCGATCCGGCCAATCCGTGGACCCATTTCCGCGAAGCGACTTGGGAAGAGGCGCTCGACGTCGCCGCTGCCGGCCTGAAGGAGATTCTTCAGCGTCACGGCGGCCGGGCCCTGGCCGGGTTCGGATCGGCCAAGGGCACCAACGAGGAAGCCTACCTGTTCCAGAAACTGATCCGCACCGGGTTCGGCACCAACAACGTCGACCACTGCACGCGCCTGTGCCATGCCTCCTCGGTGGCGGCATTGATGGAAGGGATCGGCTCCGGCGCCGTCACCGCGCCGTTCACCGCCGCCGCCGATGCGGAATGCATCATCGTCATCGGCGCCCGGCCGGAACAGAACCATCCGGTTGCGGCCACCTTCCTCAAGGATGCAGCCAAACGCGGCGCCAAGCTCATCATCATGGACCCGCGCGGCCATACCATGGCTCGCTACGCGACCCACATGCTGCGCTTCACGCCGGGGCGCGACGTCGCCCTCCTCAACGCCATGCTGCACACGATCATCGAGGAAGATCTCGTCGACCGGCAGTACGTGCAGGCCCACACCGAAGGTTTCGAGGAACTCAAGGCCCGGGTCGTCGAATTTGCGCCGGAAAAGATGGCCGAGGTCTGCGGCATCGACGCGGCGACGATCCGCGAGGTCGCCCGCACCTATGCCCGTTCGCGCGCGTCGATCATCTTCTGGGGCATGGGGATCTCGCAGCATGTCCACGGTACCGACAATGCGCGCTGCCTGATTGCGCTGGCGCTGGTCACCGGCCACATCGGGCGACCGGGCACCGGGCTGCATCCGCTGCGCGGCCAGAACAACGTACAAGGGGCCTCCGATGCGGGGCTGATCCCGATGGTCTATCCCGACTATCGCCCCGTCGGCGCCGCGGAATTCCGAACCCTGTTCGAGGATTTCTGGGCCACCGGGCTGGACCCCGAGCCGGGGTTGACGGTGGTCGAGATCGTCAACGCCATTCTCGACGGCACCATCAAGGGCATGTACATCATGGGCGAAAATCCGGCCATGTCCGACCCCGACCAGAACCACGCCCGGGCCGCGCTCGCCAAGCTGGAGCATCTGGTCGTGCAGGACCTGTTCCTGACGGAAACCGCCTGGCATGCCGACGTCGTTCTGCCCGCCTCGGCGGCGGCGGAAAAGACCGGAACCTTCACCAACACCAACCGCCAGGTTCAGATCCTGCGCCCAGCCTTCGATCCGCCGGGCGAAGCGCGCCAGGACTGGTGGCTGATTCAGGAAATCGCCCGGCGCATCGGCCTCGACTGGAACTATGCCCATCCCAGCGACGTGTGCGCCGAAATGGCGCAGGTGATGCCGTCGCTCGACAACATCACGTGGGAGCGGCTGGAGCGTGAAGACTCCGTCACCTATCCGTGCGATGCACCGGACAAGCCGGGCAACGAGG
>RFLL01000193.1 GCA_003693905.1 Alphaproteobacteria bacterium | reverse complement strand
TTGCCAGACGGTGACATGCCTGTTCGAAGCTGACGTCGAAGCGCCCCTGCAGGCGCTCGATGTCGTGACGCAGGGTGCGGGCGGCACGGTGGAAGTCCTCGTACGGCATCAGCAGCGCCCCGGCGAAGTAGTTGCCGAGCGCCGTGCGCGCCATGTCGCGCGCCGCCGGCGTATCCAGATCCGCCCGCGCAAGACATGCCTCGATCGCCTCGGCGCAATGCGACAGACCGATCTGCCGCGCCACCTTGAACCGGCGGCTGGATGCGGGCAGAGCTTCGCTCAGCAGCAATCGAGCACCTGCGGTATCGAAACGGGCGAGCGGGCCTTCTTCCGGCCCGACGGGAACGATTTCGGTGACGACATCTCGGCTTTCGCGCAGCCACCGCGTCAGTGCATCGAAAGACGGCGCCGAAGCGCGATCCGCGCCTCGATCCAGCGCCGTGCGAACCTCGCGGGCAGCCTCCTCCAGTTCGGGAAAATAATTGGCCCGGGCCTGAATGAAATCGGCCACCTGTTCGCCGGGTGAATCGGCGAGGCGCGGGCGCCCCAGCCCGTCATGGCCGATGAAATCGAACAGCTCGTTGATCAGGTTGGTCAGCTTCTCGCTTTCCTCGACCACGGTGCCGATGTACTGCTGACGGCGTTCCGGCGTGAGGCCGACATTGTCGCGCAGAATTTCCGCAAACGACCGGATCGACGTCAGCAGGGTCAGCAGGCGGTGACTCGATTCCTCCAGGAACGGGTTGTCCGACAGCCGTTCGCTCAGCATCAAGGCATCCTCGCGGGCCGTGCGATAGGCCCGGTACAGGGTCACGATGGCCTGGGCGATAGCCGGCGCGGTGCTGGTCAGTTCCGCCAGTTCGGCTTCGGTGACGCCGGGCGCGGCAAACGCCGGGTCGTTGAGCACCTCCTCCAGATCCGAGATCACCCGCGCCTCCGCATCACCAATGAAGGTGCGGGCATCGATCCCGAAAATCTTTCCCAGCCGGGTCAGAAGAGGACGCGTCAGCGGCCGGTGGTTGTGTTCGATCAGGTTCAGATAGCTGGCCGAGATCTCCAGCCGCTCGGCCAGTTCCACCTGGGTCAGACCGGCCTGCTTGCGCAGGCGCCGGATCTTGTGGCCCACCAGCGTCCGTCCGGCCATCGTCCGACACTCCGTCTCAAGGCCGCACTCGAAGTCGCGCTCAAGGACGCGCCCTGCTCATTTACTACTTTACACATGCGCTTTAATCAATTTGAAAATTTTACAACATGCCGTTACCGGCACCATAAGGCAGTTGACGTCATTTGCCACACGCCAATAATGAATCAACCCGGTGGGTTATATCTGCATCTCCGCAGATGCGATCGGGCCGGCCGCATAATCAAGACCGAAGTAATAACGGGCATCCGACGACCGGCCTTGGGGGAACGGTTTTAGCTGGGAGGGCATAGCCTTGGAAGCGAAAGTCATCTGGCTGTTCGTGTTCGTTGCGCTCTATTGGGCCTACTGCATTTTCTGGGGCATCAAGAGCGCGCGCACGGCCCGCACGGCAAGCGATTACTTCATCGCTGGTCGGCGTCTGTCCATGTGGGTGTTTGTGCTGGCGGCAACGGCGACATCGTTTTCCGGATGGACCTTCATGGGGCATCCGGGGCTCGTTTATCGCGACGGGTTCCAGTACGCCTACGCCTCGTTCTATACGATCACCATCCCGTTTACCGGCGTCCTGTTCCTGAAACGCCAGTGGATCCTCGGCAAGCGCTTCGGGTATGTGACGCCGGGCGAAATGCTGTCGGATTATTTCCAGGGTGATGCCATCCGCATCCTGACGGTGATCGTGGCCCTGCTGTTCTCGATCCCGTATCTGGGTGTGCAGCTGGGCGCCTCGGGCTTCCTGTTCAACGTGCTGACCGACGATCTCGTGTCGCAGAACGCCGGCATGTGGATCCTGTCGATCGTGGTGCTGATCTATGTCGCTTCCGGCGGCTTGCGGGCCGTGGCCTACGTGGACACGCTGCAATGCATCCTGCTGGCACTCGGCATCGTCATCACCGGCCTGATCGCGCTCGATGCCGTCGGTGGCTGGGCGGCCCTCAACGAAGGTTTCGCTAGGCTGGCGTCGACGACCATTGACGGCAGGCACGTCGGCAAATGGGGCACCACACCCGACGGCTACAGCGCCTACTTCGCCATTCCCGGCGTGATTCAGTTCACCGCCGGTCTCGGCAAGGAGACGCCGGTGGGCGGCCTGTGGACCGGCATCATGGTGCTGACCTACATGTTCGCCCTGATGGGCATCCAGTCGGCGCCGGCATTTTCCATGTGGGCGTTCGGCAACACCAACCCGCGGCCGTTCGCACCGCAGCAGGTGTGGGCATCGTCGTTCGGCATCGGTCTGATCCTGTTCTTCTTCACCGCGTTCCAGGGCATGGGCGGCCATCTTCTGGGCGCCAACCCGGCGGTCAACGAGGCCGGTCTGGCCGTCGCCCAGGTCCTGCCCGAGGCCATCGCCAAGAAGCCGGATTCGATCGTGCCGCACTATTTCAACCTGATCGCCGATTCGATGCCGTGGCTGGTCGGGCTGCTGGCGGTGTGTGCACTGGCCGCGATGCAATCGACCGGGGCCGCGTACATGTCGACGGCGGGCGCCATGCTCACCCGCGACCTGTACAAGCGCTATCTCAACCCCACGGCTTCGCATGACACGCAGAAGCTGTTCGGTCGTCTGGGGGTCGCGTTCATCGTGCTGTCGGCCCTTCTGGTCGCCACCTTCTCGCACGATGCCCTGGTGCTGCTCGGCGGCCTGGCGGTCGCCTTCGGGTTCCAGATGTGGCCGTCGCTGGCGGCAATCTGCTGGTTCCCGTGGATCACCCGCCAAGGGGTCACGTGGGGACTGGTCGCCGGTCTGATCGGCGTCATCTTCACCGAGAAGTTCGGAGCGTCGATCGCCGGGGCGGTCGGTATCGACCTGCCGTGGGGACGCTGGCCGTGGACCATCCATTCGGCCGGTTGGGGCATGCTCCTCAACGCTTCGGTGTGCCTCATCGTCTCGGCGATGACGCAGGACGAAGGGGCGCGCCAGCATCGCATGAAGTTCCACAACTTCCTGCGTGAACACGCCTCGCTGTCGGCCGACAAGCGCAAGCTGGTGCCGGCCGCCTGGGTCATCACCCTGGCGTGGCTGTTCTTCGGCATCGGGCCCGGCGCGGTGATCGGCAACACGATCTTCGGCAACCCGAACGACTCTGCGACCTGGGTCTTCGGCATGCCGTCGATCTGGGCCTGGCAGATCCTCTTCTGGCTGCTTGGCGTCGGCATGATGTGGTTCCTGGCCTACAAGATGGAAATGTCCACGGTGCCGGACCGTGAGGTCGAGGCGCTGGTCGAAGACATCGGCGACCTGGCCGCGCAGCCAGCCAAATCGGGCGGTTCCTGATCGTCGGGTGCAGCAACGAGACGGGGGGACGGCTTTGTCGTCCCCCTCTTTTTTTGCCGTCCTCACACGCCTCCCGCGCCACAAGGGACTTGTCCGGAGGCTTCCGGTACCGGATAAATTCCCCCGATCTGCGGGCCCGGAGCAATTCCGCCGCAGGTCGTCGCAGTTTCCGAGGAATCCGCGAAACGACGCATGGCAGAGCTGTTTTCCCGCGACTATTTCCTGTTCTGGTGGCTGGCCCTGGCAGCGGCCCTGTTTCTGCCAGTGCGCCAGTTGATCTGGGTTCTGAGCGTCCGCCGGGCCGAGCGCGACGGCCAGGAGGACGAAGAACGCCGCCAACGGCTCAAGCGCCGGGCCAACGTGACCGCGGCGCTGCTCGTTTTCGTATTTTCCTTCTTCTACATCGGCATTCTGTTCAGGAACGCACCATGAACCCGGCCGTTATCGAACGTTTCATCAAACTGATGGTCATCGCGATCCTGGTTTCGGGCGCGTTCTATCTCGGCTACGGCTATTTCACCTCCGGTGCGCCGGGCGACTATTACGTCCGCAAGGGCGACATCCGCCTCGGTGACGGTCTCTATGACGAGGCGCTGGAGAACTTCAACCGCGCGCTGGAGGAAATGCCCAACCATCGCGGTGCCCTGATGGGGCGGGCGCTGGTCTATATCCAGACCAAGCGCTATGACAAGGCGATCGCCGAGCTCGATTATCTGATCGACTATCTGAACAGAACGCTGGAGCCCGACGACCCCACCGGCCGCGGCGCACTGGCCGCCGCCTATGCCAACCGGGGGATCGTCCACGACTACCTGGGGCAGTATGAAGCGGCGCTGGCCGACTATGTCGCCTCGCTCAACACCGACCCGGAGACGGTCTCCGGCCCCGACATCTTCCACAAGATCCTGTACGGCTCCGACGACCTGTCGACGGTGCGCCAACGCGCCCGCTATCTCTATGAACAGCTCCAGCTTCCCGAAGAGGAGCGCCTGCTGCGGGTGCCCGAACTCGACGCCAAGCAGCGCATGTACAAGCCCTGAGCGGGGCAGCGGAGAAGCGGGGAAGCGGGACAGCCGGCGGGCGATTTGCCGCCTGTCGGCCATGCCGGCCCGGCGGAGAAAAATCACCCGAAACGGACGACGCCGAGGATGTCTTGAAGCAGGACCATCAGGAAAAACATTGCCGCGATGGATCCGAACAGCAGGCGCACGAAATCGGTGTTGCCCTCTTCATCGCGGTAGGTGATGCCATGCCAGGCGACAAACCCGGTCACCGCCAGGAATATCGCGTTGACCGCCCCCTCCCATTCGCCGGCAAATTCAAACATCGCCCTGTCGTCGCCTCGATCGACGGTGGATTACCGTTCGTCGTCGTCATCCCCGGCCGTCGTTGTCATTCATCGTGGCCGCAGCTTCACGAACCGCGCAGATCGCCGACGGCCTGCTGATCCTGACGCGGTCCCAGCTCGTTCTCTTCAAAATACGGCGGCAGCACGGAGGTGACGCTGCGCGCCGAGAAATGCCCGACCAGAATGCCCCCCCATACGACGAAGGCAATACACGCGATCGCCACCGCCAGCCGGCGCGCACCCAGCGGCAGGGACCTGTAATACTCGCAATCGTAGCGATGAAATGCGGGGTCGGAATCGTCGAGCATGCCGGCCGCATCGCGGGCCAGAATCTGGCGCGCGAAATGGCGCGCCCACGCCGGAACCTCGTTGCGCAGCATGTAGGCCCGGAATATGTGATCGCTCTGGGCCTCGGTCATGTCGTCGCCGAACCATTCGTGATAGGCCAGCTGCAACAACTGAAACTCGCCGATCTGCAAAAGGTTGGCGGCGCGGGCGACCTCGGTCCGTTCCGGGTCTTCCTCGCGGTCCGGGCGCAGCAAAGTCTGAAAAAAGCCACTCATTGGACAAAGTTTAAACGGGCCACCGCGAAAGGCAAGGCGCACGCCCCGCGGATGGTTGGAATGCCGAAACGCCGGTCCCTGCCCCTCATCCCCCTGCCTCCATCCTAGGTCGATGAAATTAAGAGCCTCTCAACGGCCTTCGCAATGCGCCGCCCGCGGGGCCGCCTTCGTGCGTGCCCTTGCCGCCATCCTCGGGGGGCGCGAAGGTATCCAGGGCGCAGCGCATGATCGGCCGCCGCGACACCCGCCGAGCGACGACACGAAAGCCGTGGCGGGCGAAGGTCGCGGCCCAGCCGGTGAAGATCGTGCTCGGCGATTTGCGGACCCGCGCATCCCAGGGATAGGCCTCCAGCACCTTTGCCCCGTTGTCGCGGGCGAACGCCTTGGCCGCCGCGATCAGCGCCCCGGTCAGCCCGTATCCGCGGTGGTCCGCCTTGACGAAGAAGCACGAGATCGCCCACACCGGCACGTCGTCGACGCGACGCAGCAGCGGCGAGCGGTCGAGCCCCGGCAGCACCTCGCGCGGCGTGACCTGGCACCACCCCGCCGGTGCGCCGCCGCGATAGGCGATCAGCCCGGGCGGCGGCCCGGCCCGCACCACCGCCTTGAAGGCGCGGCGGTTGCCGTCGCCCTTGGCGGCCTCGAACTCGCGCCGTGTCCGACGCCACCACATGCACCAGCAGCCGCCACAGGCACCGCCCGGTCCGAACAGGGCTTCTAGGTCCGCCCAGCGCGCCGGCGTCAACGGCGCGACGTGTACGTCGCCCGGAACCGCCACCGGTCGCAACGGCCGCTCGGGCGATGCTGCGCGGCGCCGGCCGGGATTATCGGATGGAGTCATGACACGAGTTTACCACGCCCGGAGAAAATGCATTGGCGAGGCGGAGAATGGTGGGCCCGGCAGGATTCGAACCTGCGACAACGCCGTTATGAGCGGCGGGTTCTAACCGCTGAACTACGGGCCCGGGGGAGTCTTGCCTGCCCGGCGCGCGGCGATCAAGAGCAAACGGGCCCGAAATCAGGCGCCTGTCGGGGCTGCGACGTCGCGCCCCAGGGTCAGATGCGCCGCGCCGATGCGCAGCGTGCGACGGCCGGCGTCGAGGGTCATCAGATCCTCGCCGATGACGACCGGACCGGAAAAATCCGCCGCAACCTCGGCCAGAAGCGCGGCGCGGT
>RFLL01000192.1 GCA_003693905.1 Alphaproteobacteria bacterium | reverse complement strand
GGATACCTATCACGCCGGGTTTCTGCTCGGGCCCCGGGTCAACGCCGGTGGCCGTGTCGGCGAGGCCGACCTCGGGGCGCGGCTGCTGGCCACCGACGATGCGGCGGAAGCCGCCGCGCTGGCCTGCCGGCTGGACGCCTACAACGAGGAACGCCGGGCGATCGAAGCGGCGGTCCTGGCCGAGGCCATGGCCCAGATCGAAGCCGGGCCGGCGCCCGTGGGGCTCGTGTTCGCCGCCGGTGAAGGCTGGCATCCGGGTGTCATCGGCATCGTCGCCAGCCGCCTGAAGGATCGCTTCAATCTGCCTGCCGTCGTCGTCGCTCTTGATCCTGGAACCGCTACGGCCAAGGGCTCCGGCCGGTCGGTGCCCGGGGTCGATCTGGGCGCGGCGGTGATCGCGGCACGCCAGGCCGGGCTGCTGGTCAATGGCGGCGGCCACCCGATGGCCGCGGGGCTGACGACGGACCTGGCCCGGGTCTCCGATCTGCGGGCGTTTCTAAGCGAGCGCCTAGGGGCGGCTCTGGCGGCGTCCGGTTACCGGCCGGCGCTCGGCTTTGACGGCGTTCTGCATCCGGGCGGGGCCACCGCCGACCTGGTGCGGGCGATCGAGCGCTGCGCGCCGTTCGGCGCTGGCAATCCGCAGCCGCGCTTTGCCGTCGCCGCAGCCCGCATCGTGCGTGCCGACGTGGTCGGCGAAAACCATGTCCGCTGCATCCTGGCTGGGGCCGACGATGCGCGCCTGAAGGCGATCGCCTTCCGAGCCATGGACACGGCGCTGGGTCCGGCGCTGCTGGCGACCGGTGGCCGGCCTTTGCACCTGGCCGGCAAGCTGCGCCTCGACGAATGGGCCGGCGGCGATGCGGTTCAGTTCGTTGTTGAGGACGCGGCCCCAGCATGACAGGGGGCGTGGGCGGTTCGCGCGTGCCTCCGCCCCGCCCCGGTGCTGACGTTCCGGTGCCAATTTCACGCAGGCGGATAATACTCTAGACTGTCCGTGATGGACGGGTGGATGACAGGAGGCGCCTGCACGATGCGGGCGCGTCAGACATGGCGGTGGGTTCTGGGCGCCTCCTGGGCGCTCGGCGCGTGGGGAGCAATGGTGGAGGGTGCCGGCGGGCAGGAGCGTCCGGTCGATCTCGAGCTGATGCTCGCCGTCGATGCGTCTTCCAGCGTTTCCGCCGCCGAATTCGACCTTCAGATGCGCGGCCTTGCCGAAGCCTTCCGCGATCCACGGGTGATTGCCGCGATCCGGGCCTCGGGCGATCTCGGCATTGCGGTGGCGCTGATGCAGTGGTCCGACAACCGCAAGCAGAAGATCGCCGTCGACTGGACGCTGGTGCGCAACGAAGCCGAAGCGCGTGCTCTGGCCGATGAAATCGCGGCTACGCCCCGCTATCTGATCGGCGGTGGCACGGCGATCGGGGGTGCGCTCGCCTATGCGATCCGGCAATTCGCGAACAACGGGTTCGACGGCCGGCGCAAGGTCATCGACCTGTCGGGGGACGGGCGTACCAATCAGGGCGTCCAGCCGGCCGACATGCGCGATCTTGCCCTTGGCCGCGGCATCGCCATCAACGGCCTGGCCATCCTCAACGAGGATCCGACCGTCGACAGCTACTATTTCGCCAATGTGATCGGCGGCACCGGGGCCTTCGTCATGACCGCCAACGATTACGAGGCCTACGGCGCGGCGATTCTGGCCAAGCTGATCAAGGAAATTTCCGGCGTGCCGATCGCCACCGCTCCGCCCGCCCATGACTATGCCGTCGCCGCCGATGCACGGCCCCCGGTCAGGGGACTTGAAACAGGAACCTGAAAGGGGCGTGAGGCGGGGTTCCGAGGCAGGGGGCTGAAGCGGGGGCTTGAAACCGCGGGACGAACCCGTTACATCCCATCGCACGCGCGCGACCCCGTCGTCTAGAGGCCTAGGACTCCGCTCTTTCAAGGCGGCAACACGGGTTCGAATCCCGTCGGGGTCACCAGTTATTTCAAAGAGTTAAGAAGAATCCGTATTGAAACCGCGCCGCGTGCGGGAAATGTACGGAAAAACGCTCCCGGCCCGGGGCAGGGTCTGACGAGGACGTCCAGGCAGCCACAGGCCCGCAAAGACGGCCAGGCCGACATCGATCCCATGGCACTGGCATCACATGGCCCTGGCATCACGCGAGAATCTGGTTCTCGAAGACCCGCGCTTCACCTTCGGCGTGTCCACATGGCGCCGCCGCCTTGATCGGCGGGCCCCGGGGTCGATAAGGTCGACATCGTTCCAAGGGGAGCCCCGTTAGGGGGCTGAGAAACCACCGGCCGCACGGCAACGTGGGAAACCCTTCGAACCTGATCCGGGTCATGCCGGCGTAGGGATAAGGAGCACCGATGTCATTGCGGGGCCGGCCGGACCCTGCCATGCCTCCCGCCGAATCATCCCGGATCTCCTGTCTGGCGACGAAGGAAGGAGATCCACCATGGACAACTCGAAGACCGTTCGCGACTTTGCCGTAACGGCGGGGCCGATCCCGGGCAGTCGCAAGATTCATGTGCCGGGTGAGCGCTTCCCCGGCATCCGGGTGCCGATGCGTGAAATCCCGCTGCACCCCACTGCGAACGAGCCGCCGGTCCTGAGATGCGACACCTCCGGAGCCTATACCGATCCCGAGGTCCGCATCGACCTTCGCAGCAGCTCCGTGTGTGTGGCGGAGCCCCCTTCTACACCCTCGGCCCGCTGACCACCGACGTGGCGCCCGGCTACGATCACATCACGAGTGCGATCGGTGCGGCCATGATCGCCTGGTTCGGTACCGCGATGCTCTGCTATGTGACACCGAAGGAGCACCTGGGTCTTCCCAAGCGCGACGACGTGAAGGCGGGCATCATCGCCTACAAGATCACGGCCCACGCGGCCGATCTCGCCAAGGGCCACCCGGCGGCGAAGGCACACGACGACGCGCTCAGCCGCGCCCGCTTCGAGTTTCGCTGGCAGGACCAGTTCAACCTGTCGCTGGACCCGGAGACCGCACGGCTCTTCCACGACAGGACACTGCCCAAGGAGGCGCACAAGGTGGCACACTTCTGCTCGATGTGCGGTCCGAAGTTCTGCTCCATCAAGATCACGCAGGACATCCGCGAATATGCGGACTCGGGCATGGTACAGATGGCCGCGGCGTTCCGGGCCCGAGGCGCAGAAATCTACCAGCCGATCGCGGCGCCCGAACCCCCTGATACCACCGGAAATCAATGACACCGGGGGGCGATCCATGACGACGTCTTGAAAGCGGCGGTGCCCGCTTGCGTTCGCGTAACCGTGCCCCGGCTGTGCGGGTATCGAGCCCGGCTCGGCCAAGGCGTGGGCCGTGCGATTCTCCCTGGCGGCTCTTTGTCGGCGGGTTGCGCGGATTCAAGCCGGAGGGGTTCAGGCGATTTCGGTGAGGCGTCGGCGCAGGGCACGGAACTTGTTGGCGAGGTGCCGGCGCAGACACTCGCGCAGGTCGGCAGCATTGCGGGCGGCGAGCGCCTCCAGAATCTCGCGGTGCTCGGCGACGGCTTCGGCCCAGCGCCGTTCGGAAAGATTGGCGATGAAACGCGCACGCCGGACGCGGCTGTCGAGACTGCGCAGCATCTTCTGCAGGGTCGGGTTCGCGGCGGCGGTCACGATCAGG
>RFLL01000191.1 GCA_003693905.1 Alphaproteobacteria bacterium | reverse complement strand
TGCCGGCCATCCCCTCTTCGAGCGGCGGATACCAGATCGGCAGGGGGTCGAAGTAGGTCTCGATGCGGCTCCGATCGCGCGCTGGCGGTCGGCGCTCGCCGTGGCCCTGCGCGGCCAGACGAAAGCGTTGCAGAACCTCGGAATAGATCTGAAAGACGATCCGCTCCGCCCGGCCGATGAGGCCGAAAGAAACGGCCCAGTCCAGGTAATCCCTGTTGGCGTGGCGGAAATACTTCTGCGAATCGGCCAGCTCCATGTGCCAGAAGCACCGGTTCTCGACGTACGTTTCCAACTGGCGCGGATTGGGCGCCCCACGCCCGTGACCGGTACCGTCGGCGCCGCGCCAGCCGGCCAGCGACCCGATGCCCGGCGCGCGCTCGTGGTTGACGAGGTAGTCGGGATAGCCGCCGGGGTACTTGGCGCTGCCGTCCTCGTTGATGAACCCGGGCAGGCCCAGACGGGCGCCGAGTTCGATCAGCACGTCCTGAAACGGCCGCACATCGCGATCCGGCGCCACCACCGGCTGGCGGATCGCATCCGCCGGCCCATCGGCTTCACAGATCGGCCGGTCGAGCAACGAAATGCAATCCCATCGCTCCAGATACGTCGTATCGGGCAGAATCAGATCGGCGTAGGCCACGGTTTCGGAAAAGTAGGCATCCGAATAGATGATGCGCGGGATCGCATAGCCCTCGCCGTCGGGCGCACTGGCGGTCAGCGCATCGAGAACCGCCGGCACGTTCATCGACGAGTTCCAGCCCATGTTGGCCATGTACATGAACAGGACGTCGATTGGATAGGGATCGCCCCTGGCCGCGTTGGCGATCACGGTGTGCATCAGACCATGGGCGGCCAGCGGCGCTTCCCACGAATAAGCCTTGTCGATGCGCCGCGGCGTGCCGTCCGCTTCGACCAGCAGATCCTCGGGGCCGGTGGGAAAACCGAGCGGCGGGCCCGGCAACGGCTGCCCCGGGGTCACGTCGTCGGCGTGGCCGGCCGGCTTGATGGGCGGCGGCGTCGGGCGCGGAAACGGCGGCTTGAACCGGAAGCCGCCGGGACAGTCGATGGTGCCGAGCAGGATTTGCAGGATGTGGATCGCGCGGCAGGTGTGAAAACCGTTGGAATGCGCCGAAATGCCGCGCATCGCATGCATGGAGACCGGACGTCCGATCATCCGGGCATGACGGCGCCCGGTCCAGTCGGTCCACGGAATGTCGAGAACCACCTGCTCCGCGAAGGCGGCGTGCGCCAACTCCGCGGCGATGCGCCGGATCGTTGCGGCCGACACACCGGTTCGCTCGGCGACCGCATCGGGAGCATGGGCGGGATCGGTATAACGTTCGACCACAAGCTGAAACGCCGGCACTGCGCTGCGCCCGTCGGGCAACCGCACCGTGCCGTGCAGGGCCGGCCTGGCATCGGGATCAGCCGCCGGGACCGGCGCCGCGGCTTCGCGGTCCCAGACCAGGGGATTGCCATCGCCATCGCGGGCGAACAGGCCGTCGTCGGCACCACCGGGGTTGCGCACAACCAGCCACGGCGCATTGGTGTAGCGGATCAGGTAATCGACGTCGATCTTGCCGGCGCGCAGCAGCTCGTGGATCAGAGCAAAGACGAACAGGCCGTCGGTGCCCGGCCGGATGGCGATCCATTCATCGGCGATCGACGAATAGCCGGTGCGGATCGGGTTGACCGAGACGAATTTCGCCCCGCGCGCCTTGAGCTTGCCCAGCGCCATCTTGATCGGATTGGAATCGTGATCCTCGGCAACGCCGAACATCAGGAAATAGCGCGTGTGCTCCCAATCGGGGACACCGAACTCCCAGAACGAGCCGCCAATGGTGTAAAGCCCGGCCGCGGCCATGTTGACGGAGCAGAAGCCGCCATGGGCGGCATGGTTGGGGGTGCCGTAACGGCTGGCCCACCACCCAGTCAGCGCTTGGCTCTGATCGCGCCCGGTGAAGAAGGCCAGCCGGCGCGGATCGCGCGCCCGGGTCTCGCCCAACCAGCGGGTGGCAAGGTCCAGCGCCTCGTCCCACTCGATTTCCTTGAACGGTCCCTCGCCGCGCGGGCCGACGCGCAGCAGCGGCTTGCGCAGACGCGCCGGCGAATAGTGCTGCATGATCCCGGCCGAGCCCTTGGCGCACAGCACGCCGCGATTGACCGGGTGATCACGGTTGCCCTCGATGTAGCGGACGGTGCCGTCTTTCAGGTGTACCTTGATGCCGCAGCGGCAAGCGCACATGTAGCAGGTCGTATACTTGACCTCGTCGCCGACGGGCAGCGAGGTTTCGACCCGCGGTTCGTGCTCGGCCCGGCGTTCGGGCATGCGACGCGTTCCTCCCCTTTCGTTCGTCGGTTTGGTTGTGTCGTTGGATCGACGTGCCGCAAGGTGCGGGCCGACCGCCCGCCGTTATAATCCGCCGCGCCAGGCAACGCGAGACCTGGTACCAGAAATTTGGAACAACTGGCTCTGCGGCGACGCCGGATGCCGGGCCGTTTCTATTCGGAAAAACCGTAAAGGGCGGCCGGATTGTCGACCAGGATGCGGTTGCGGGTCGCCTCGTCATCGACCCAGTCGAGCAGAAGATCGAGCAGCCGCGCTTCGTCCGGCACCGCCTCCGCCCCCGGATGGGGCCAGTTGGTGGCCCACAGCATGCGTTCGGGGGCATGCCGCACCAGGGTCCGGGCGAGCGCCGCAATATCGGGGTAAGGCGGCCCGGCGGCCGTCGATTCGTAGTAGGGCGCCGACAGTTTGACCCAGCAGCGCCCGTCGTCGATCAGCGCCAACAGGGCCCGGAACGCCGGGTCG
>RFLL01000190.1 GCA_003693905.1 Alphaproteobacteria bacterium | reverse complement strand
GGCCCCGGGACCGTCGAGATAGGCCGCCATGGCGTCGAGGGAATGGAACAGTTGCACGCCTAGTCCCTTGCCGCCCCGGTTGGGCTTGAGGATCCAGGGGCCGGGTCCGAAGTCCCGCGCCGCCGCCAGGACGGCGTCGCGCCCGACCGCCGCCACGGTGCGCGGCGTGGTGATCCCGGCGCGGTTGAGGGCGGCGTACTGGGCCAGCTTGCTGACCTCCAGGTAGAGCGCCCGGGTGCCGTTGACGACACGCCGCTCGTGCGCTTCCAGCCAGGTGAGGACGCCGTGCGCGAGCTCCGGTCCGTAGCGATGGCCGCGGGTGTGGGACGAAGCGCTCATGCGGTTGTAGAATACGCCGGCCGGGGGCGCGCGGTCGAAGGCGACGATACCCCGGTCGAGGAACCACTCCTCGTAGGGCAGGTCCCTAGCCTCGAAAGCGGTCCGCAAGGGCACGACCCAAGCGTCGTTTTCGTGCAGCACGTAGATCCGGGGCATAAATTATCCCTTGTTGTGATGTTAAATTATAATTATGTCCACGATAAGATGTAAAATTAAGAGAATCCTGCCCTCCATGCAAGAAAATTAATCCGATGCCGTAAGCACCTTGCAAAAGGATTTGGGGCATATTTTCTATCGCATGTGCCTCCGGCGGCCTGCGGGCTGCTTTGCGTCATGGCGAAGGGCGCGAACAGGGGCGGGGTTGGACGGAGAAGCGGCGAAGGAACCACGACGACCATGCAGGTGATAGTCACGGCATTCAGCGCCTATCTCGTTCTGACGGGGGCGATGTTCCTGATGCAGCGGGCCTTTTTGTATCCGGGCGGGGGCGGCGAACCGGATATCGCCAGCGCCGGCGTGGCGGGCTTGCGCGAAGTCGTGACCACGACCGCCGACGGCCTGCGGCTCGTCCACTGGTACCGCCCACCGCCTGCCCCCGATGCGCCGGTGGTGGTCGTTTTCCACGGCAATGCCGGCCATCTCGGCGACCGGGTGCCCAAACTCGCTTCGTTGCTCGAAGCCGGCTTCGGCATGATGTTCGTCGGCTATCGCGGCTTCGGCTCCAACCCCGGCCGACCGACCGAGGACGACCTGAGCGCCGATGCGCGCCTCGTCCTCGACTGGCTCGGTGATCAGGGCATCCCGGCCGAGCGACTGGTTCTCTATGGCGAATCCCTGGGCACCGGGGTGGCGGTCAAGATGGCGGCCGAGCGTCCGGTTGCGGCCGTAGTGCTGGAAGCGCCCTATACCTCGATCGCCGATGTCGCCCAGAGCCATTACTGGTTCCTGCCTGCACGGTGGCTGCTGCTCGACAAGTGGAACTCGCTCGGGCGGATCGTCGCCATTGACACACCGCTGCTGGTTCTGCACGGCGCGCGCGACCGCACCGTGCCACTGCGTTTCGGGGAGCGGCTTTTTGCTACGGCCCGCGAGCCGAAGGAGATGCTGGTGATTCCCGAAGCCGCCCACACCGACCTGTTCGATTTTCCCGAGGTGCGCGAGCGGGTGATCGCTTTCGTGCGTCGGTACGCCGGCCGGGGGCAAGATCGCCGCCGTTAGCGGTTTCCAAACCATTCTTCGCTGCTATGGGCAGGAACGGATCCGCACAGACGTTGGGGGAACCCTCATGCCCGGTATCGAAGAGCTTCGCCAACGGGTCGAAGAGGCGGAGCGGCGCTTCGGCCTGATCGAGGAAGAGCGCCTCAGGTACAGTGAGCGTCTGATCGGCCTGATGAACGCGATCGAGACGCGGCTTCAGGCGCAGAATGCCGAGATCGAACGCCTGCGCCGGGAGGTTGCGGACCGCGAGGCGCAAATCGCCGCCCGGGCGCACGAGATGGCGCATCATGCCGAGGAGAACGAGCAGCTCCGGGAGATGCTGCACGGGCTGCTGCAGGCGATCGAGGCGGGCACGCGTGATGCCCTGATGGAAACGATCCAGGAAATGGATCGCACGGTGAGCGCTCTCGTCGCGCCTGCGGAGGAGGAGGACGCTGCCGCGCAAGCGCCGGAGACAAGGCCGGAGGCGGAGACGGAGCTGGTGCCGCAACCGGAAGGCGACGCGTCGGCCATCGCCAAACCCGAACCCGGGCCGGAGCCTGCGCACGAACCCGGGCCGGAGGCTTCCGACAGCGGTGGCGAAGAAGCAGCAGCGGCAGAAGAAGACGTGATCGAAGAAGCCTGTGAGGAGGTGGCGGCGGAGGTCCCCGAAGACGTTGCCGCACGGATGCTGGAGGACAGCGCCTCGCAGAGGCCCGAGGCATCCGATGCCTCGGGGACACCCGGGGCGGCGCACGCCCCCGTCGGGGAAGAGGGGGAAGAGCCGGCCCCTCACTGCAATGGTGATGAGTCCGGCGACGATTCCAATGCCGATGCGGGCAACGATGCGGACGAGGAAACGGCGACGCCCGGTGCCGTCAGCCTCGATGCGATCATGCAGCGGGTCCAGGCCCTGGTCGAGGAACCCGGAAGCGGCGATTCCGGTGCCGGTGAACCCGGTCCCGAAGATTCCGATTCCGGGGAGCCAAGCTCCTTGGCTGAAACTGCTGCCGAGGAAACCGCCATCGCCGACGAAACCGAAGCGGCCAGCGGGGCGGCCGGCGGTTAGGGCCCGCCTCCGCGCCGGGCCGTGTGCAATGC
>RFLL01000189.1 GCA_003693905.1 Alphaproteobacteria bacterium | reverse complement strand
GGTTGATCTCGAGGATCCGCTTGGCCCCGCCTTCGATCTGGCGGTGCTGGCGCAGCAGGCGTTCGAGATGAATGTCGATGTCGCCTTCGTCGGCGACCAGGCACACCGGGCTGTCGGTCAGGCGCGCCGAAGGACGCACGTCCTTGACCGCATCTTTCAAGGCCAGGCGCAGAAAGGTCACGAGCGGCGCAACATCGGTTCCGGCTTCGGCATCCTCGGCCGCGTCCTTTTCACCGGATGCGGCATCGGAACCGATGGCGATCGCGCTCAGGTCGATGCCGCCACGGGTGACCGATCGGAACGGCTTGTCCTGGAAGCTCGCGACCGCGGGCACCCAGAACTCGTCGACCGGGTCGCTCAGCAGCAGCACTTCGACCCCTTTGGCGATAAAGCCTTCGAGCTGCGGGCTCTGGCGCAGGGCCGCCGGGTCGTCGCCGCTGATGTAATAGATCTCGTTCTGTCCTTCGGGCATCCGCGCCACGTATTCGGCGAGCGGAATCGGCGTTTCGCTGCGCGTCGTGCGGAACCGGGCCAGCTCCAGCAGCGCCGGGCGCTGGGCCTCGTCCTCGTACAGTCCCTCCTTCAGCACGGCGCCGAAATTGGACCAGAAGGTCAGGTATTCGTCCGGCGCCGCATCCGCCTTTTCCTTCAGGGCGCCCAGCACCCGTTTGGTCACGGCGCTGCGAATCCTGGCCAGGACCGGATTGTGTTGCAGGATTTCGCGGCTGATGTTGAGCGGCAGGTCCTCGGTGTCGATGACCCCGCGCAGGAAGCGCAGATAGGGCGGAATCAGATCCTCGCACTCGTCGGTAATGAACACCCGCTTGACGTACAGCTTCACGCCGTGGCGCCGGTCGGGGTGGAAAAGGTCGAACGGCTTGGTCGCGGGCACGTACAGCAGGCCGGTATATTCGATCACCCCTTCGGCCTTGAAATGCAGCCGCAGCCACGGGTCGTCGAAGGCATGGGCGACGTGGCGGTAGAATTCATTGTACTGCGTCTCGGTCAGTTCGCCCCTGGGCCGGGTCCAGATGGCCGAGGCGACGTTGAGGGTTTCTTCCTTGCCGTCGTGATGCAGGACGACGGGAATAGCGATGTGATCCGAATAGGTCTTGACGATGGTGCGCAGGCGCGCCGGGTCGAGGTATTCCTCTTCGCCCTTGCGCAAGGTCAGTACGATGCGCGTACCGCGGGCCGGGGCGGCATCGCTTTCGCCGACCGTAAAGGTGCCCTTGCCGTCGGAGGACCAGTGCCATCCTTGCGCTTCCCCCGCCTTGCGGCTGTAGACGTCGACCCGTTCGGCGACCATGAAGGCGGAATAGAAGCCGACGCCGAAGCGCCCGATCAGGTTGGCGCCGTCGGTTTTGCCGTCGAGCTGCTGCACGAACGCCGCCGTGCCGGAACGCGCGATGGTGCCCAGATTCTCGACTAGGTCGTCGCGGTTCATGCCGATGCCGTTGTCGGTGACGCTGAGCGTACGTGCCTTGACATCGGGGCTGAGGCCGACCTTGAACGCCGGATCTGCGCTCAGCAGCTCGGGTTGGGCGAGTGCTGCATAGCGCAACCGGTCGCAGGCGTCCGAGGCGTTGGAAATCAGCTCGCGCAGGAAGATCTCCTTGTTGGAGTAGAGCGAGTTGGCAACGATGTCGAGCAGCCGGCTGACCTCGGCCTGGAAACTGAGAGTCTGTTCGGACATGGCCTCCATCGCTGGGTTCCTTCGTCTGTTTTTCGTTCCCTGACGGACGTGCCCGTGCGCGGCCCTCCCTTTGCGTCCGCCTCTCAGGGCATTTCTAAACCGGGTCTGATATGTGGTAATAGTGCGCGGGCTGCAAGGGTTCCGGCATCTGCGACCCGGCACCCGACCATCGGGGAGCGGCGATGAACGAAGCCGACGACATGCTGGCCAGACGGCAGGCCATGGTCGCCGAGATCGAACGGGAAGTGGCCCAGACCCGCAAATGGCTCGGCAAGGATCGCCTCGATCCGCGCGTTGTAGCCGCGCTTGCCAAGGTGCCGCGGCATCGCTTCGTGCCGCCGACGATGGTTGACGTCGCCTATGAAAACCGTCCCCAGCCGATCGGCCACGGTCAGACCATCTCGCAACCCTACATGGTTGCGGTGATGAGCGACCTGGCGCAGATCGGCCCCGAAGACACGGTGCTGGAGATCGGCACCGGCTGCGGCTATCAGACCGCGATTCTGGCCGAGCTTGCGGCCCGGGTCTATTCTGTCGAGATCGTTCCCGAACTGGCCCGTGCGGCCATGCGCCGCCTAGCCGAGCTGGGCTATGCCAATATCCAGATCCGGATCGGCGACGGCGCCAGAGGCTGGCCCGAACACGCTCCCTACGATGCCATCGTGGTCACCGCCGCGGCGTGGCACCGGGTGCCGCCGGCGCTGATCGAACAGCTTGCCCCCGGCGGCCGTCTGGTCGTGCCGGTGGATCACAGCAAGGATCCCGCCCGCTATCCGTTTTTCGATCAGGAGCAGGAATTGATGCTCATCACAAAGGATGCCGACGGCCGCCTGCACGAACGCAGCATCATGCCGGTCGCTTTCGTCCCGCTGGTCGAAGGCGACGGCGAGGGCGAGGCTGAAGACAGCAGCGAGGGCGCACGCGGGTGACCGGCCGCATCACCGCCGTTCTCGGGCCCACCAACACGGGCAAGACCTATCTCGCGATCGAGCGCATGCTGGGCCATGCCAGCGGCATGATCGGTTTTCCGCTGCGCCTGCTGGCGCGCGAAAACTATGACCGCGTGGTGCGGCACAAGGGCGTGCGCCAGGTGGCCCTGGTCACCGGCGAAGAAAAGATCGTACCGCCGGGCGCGCGCTATTTTCTGTGCACGGTCGAATCGATGCCGCTCGACCGTCCGGTGGCCTTCCTCGCCGTCGACGAAATCCAGCTTTGTGCCGATCCGGAACGCGGTCACGTCTTTACCGACCGGCTGCTGCATGCGCGCGGTGCCGAGGAAACCATGTTTCTCGGCGCCGAGACGATCCGTCCGCTTCTGCGCCGCCTCGTGCCCGCGGCCGAGATCGTCACCCGACCGCGCTTCTCGACCCTGCGCCATGCCGGCCCGCGCAAGCTGACGCGCCTGCCGCCACGCTGTGCGGTGGTCGCGTTCTCCGCCGCCGAAGTCTACCAACTGGCCGAGGTGGTGCGCCGTCAGCGCGGTGGTACGGCGGTGGTGTTGGGGGCACTCAGCCCGCGCACGCGCAACGCCCAGGTCGGCATGTTCGAAGCCGGCGAAGTCGATTACTTGGTCGCCACCGATGCCATCGGCATGGGGCTCAACCTCGATCTCGATCACGTCGCCTTCGCGCGATTGACGAAATTCGACGGTATCGGTACGCGCCGGTTGAGCGCGCCCGAGGTCGCCCAGATCGCCGGCCGGGCCGGGCGCCACATGAGCGACGGCACCTTCGGCACCACCAACGGCGTCGGGCCGCTGCCCGAGGCGCTCGTCGAGGCGGTGGAGAACCATCGCTTCGAAGCCTTGCGACACGTGCAGTGGCGCACGCGCGACCTCGATTTCCGTTCGCCGCGGGCGTTGCTGCGCAGTCTCGACCGCCCGCCGCCGCGCCCCGAACTGGTACGCGCCCGCGATGCCGAAGATGTCGCCGCCCTGGCGGCACTGGCCGGCGATGCGGAAATCGCGGCGCTGGCCTGCCATCCGGAGGCGGTGCGCCTGTTGTGGGAGGTGTGCCGGATTCCCGATTTTCAGAAGACCTTGTCGGATCAGCATGTCCACCTGCTGGGCCGGGTCTATCGCTTTCTGCGGGCGCCGGCCGGACGCCTGCCGGAAGACTGGGTCGCACGTCAGATCGCCCGTATCGAGCGCACCGATGGCGATATCGATGCTTTGGCTGCGCGCATCGCGCAGGTGCGGACCTGGACCTATATCACCCATCGCGGCGACTGGCTGGCCGGCGCGGCCCATTGGCAGGAGCGCACGCGGGCGATTGAAGACCGGTTGTCCGATGCGTTGCATGAACGCCTGACCCAGCGTTTCGTCGATCGCCGCGCCGCCCTTCTGGTGCGCCGGTTGCGCACCGGGGATGCGCTGCTCGCCGCGCTCAAGCCGGACGGGGCGGTGCTGGTCGAAGGCCAGTACGTGGGGCGGCTGGAAGGGTTCCGCTTCCGCGTCGACACCGCGGTCGCTGGAGAGGAGGCGAAACCTTTGCTGAGCGCCGCCCGGCGCGCGCTCATTCGCGAGATTCCGGCACGTATCCGCCAGTTGGAGCAGGACTCGGATGCCGCCTTCGTACTTTGCGCCGATGGCCGGATCGCGTGGCGCGGGGTTGCGGTGGCGCGTCTTGCACCGGGGGTCGATGCCCTGCATCCGCAGATCGACCCCCTGCCCAGCGAGTTTCTCGACGCCCGCGCGCGGGCCCGCGTGCACCGGTGTCTGAGCGGCTGGCTGGAGCGTCACATCGCCGCGCGCCTCGGGCCTCTGCTCCGGCTTGCGGCGGCGGTGGGGCGACTGTCCGGCCCGGCGCGCGGACTGGCCTATCAGCTTGGCGAAACCCTGGGCGCCGCTTCACGTGCGGCGGTGGCGGCACAGGTGCGGGCGCTCAGCCGGAGCGATCGCAAGGCGCTGGCCGGTCTCGGTCTGCGTCTCGGGCGTGAAAGCGTTTATCTGCGCGGGGCGCTCGAAGCGCGCAGCGCCGCATTGCGGGCTCTGTTGTGGGCGGTCCATGCCGGCGTGAGTCTGCCCGTCCCGACGGTCGAAGAGGTGCGGGCACCGAGCTTCCCCGTCGGCGAGGACATGCCCGAGGGGCTGTGTCTGGCTCTCGGCTATCGACGGTTCTCACCGCCGGCTGGTACCGGCGCAGCGGCGCTGGCGGTCCGGGTCGATGTCCTGGAGCGTCTGGCCTACGCCGCGCACAAGCTGGCGGCGCGCGGGCCGTTTGCGGCTACCGCGCGTCTGCGCCGCCTGGCGGGGTGCGACGCCGGTGCCCTGGCCGTCGTATTGCAGGGATTGCGCTACCGGATGTTGCGGACCGAGGCCGGGGTGAGGTTCGTGCCGCGGCGGCGTGCGGCGTCCGCCGGCAAGACCGAGGGGCCGCCGGTTGCCAAGCGCCGGCGCCGCCGGGCCGGACGCACGGGCGACCCTGATTCGCCGTTCGCCCGGCTGCGCGAACTGGAGGTCGGGCGATGAGCGAAGACGCCCCCGGTGCCGGGCTGCGAGTGGACAAGTGGCTGTGGTACGCCCGGTTCTTCAAATCGCGCACCCTGGCAGCGGCAATGTGCAATGCCGGACGCCTGCGTCTTGGCGGTGTCGTCGTCTCCAAGGCCCATCACCGGGTGCGCCCCGGTGACGTCCTGACCTTTCCCCAGGGCCGCCACGTCCGGGTGATCCGGGTGGTGGCTCTGGCCAGCCGGCGTGGCCCGGCGGTCGAGGCGCGCCTGCTGTATGAGGACCTGGCGCCGCCGCGGCCTGAAACGCGCCTGCCGGTCTCGGACGGGCGCCCCGCCGGCAGCGGCCGGCCGACCAAACGCGACCGCCGCGCCCTCGACCGGCTGCGCCAGATACCTTGAGCCGGACACTCCCGGACCGGGGCGCCCCGAACCGGAACGATCCGGGAGAGCGGGTGGGCCGCGGCTTCACGGAGGCATGGGCGTTCGTATTGTATTAAGGTTCGTTAGGGTTAACCGAATCTTTACCAACGCGGCGTAATGATTGTGCAGTGCAGCATGATTTGCGATCATGCGATCAACAAAAAAGACGAG
>RFLL01000188.1 GCA_003693905.1 Alphaproteobacteria bacterium | reverse complement strand
TGCCGCCGGGCAGGTCTATGAATGGACCGCGACACCGGCCGGCGGCAAACCCGGACGGTTCATCGTCAAGGGCGGATCGTGGGACGATTCGGGGTGCGGCATCTGCCGCCCTGCGGCGCGCCACGGCCGCCCCGCCGATCTCAAGCACATTCTGATCGGGTTCCGTCTTGTCGCCGAATGACCATCCCGTGAAAAGGGACTTTTCCCGACATCTGGTTGACGGCAAACTTCACGGCAATGTGTTGGATGCATCGCTCGCTGTGGCGAGGGTGCTAAGCTATGACAGGCCCATGCGAACCGAACCGGAAATCAGAAAATTCGAAATTGCGCTCGACATCAATTTCGCTGCCCTGCCCCGGGCCGATCTCGAGGCCATGGCCGAGGCCGGGCAAGAGGTCGTCGAGGTTCACCGTGTGCTGGCCAAGACCGGTGACAACGTGGTCGGTGAACTGCTCAAAGGGCACGAGACGTTCTATGAATGGGACCATTATCCGCCGGGCGACGTCTACGACCGCGAAAGCCATGGCCAGTTCTATTATCACGCTCACTCGGCGGAACAGCGATTTGTCAATGAACATGGGCACTTCCACACGTTTCTGCGGCCGCGCGGGATGCCGCCGGGGATCAAGCCGGCCCCGGTTCCCGGTTTCGTGATGCCGGACGACCCCGACGATGCGCTCAGCCATCTGATCGCCATCGCCATGACCAAGCAGGGGTTTGCGTTCCGCCTGTTCACAGTCAATCGCTGGGTCACCGGCGAGGTCTGGTACCGTGCCGCCGACGTCATCACCCTGCTCGACTATTTCAAGATCGACCACGCGCAACCGTCATGGCCGGTCAACCGGTGGATTACCGCGATGGTGCGTCTGTTCCGACCGCAGATCGTGGCTCTGCTGGAGGCGCGCGACCACGCGGTGGCGTCCTGGGCCGAGCAGCATCCCGATCGCGACGTGTTCGAAGACCGCGAACTCGAAGTCACATCCTATATCGACATTTCCGTCGAGGATCAGGTCCGCTCGGTGGCCCGAGCGCTGATGGCGCACGGTTAACCGGTCGTTACCTGCCCGTTCCCCCTGTCGCGCCAGGCTCCGCCGGGCCTTGCAGGGGTGACGTGATCCGCCTTAAGCCCTGGTTAACCGGGGCCGCGTCATACTGCGGCCGACGGATTGTGCCGGCTGCGATCGCCGGCGGCCCACCGATTGGCTATGGACCGGAACATGACGGATACGCCCCAGACACAACAGCTTTCCAAGGCGGATGTGGCCCGGTTGCTGAGCAACCCCTCGCCGGAGGTACGTGCCGAAACGTCCGCCAAAGTTGCCGGCCAGTTTGCCGCGGGCGGGTTGAGCGAAGCCGAACGCAAAATCGCGGAGGACATCTTCCGCGCTCTGGTCAAGGACGTGGAGATTCGCGTCCGCGAGGCGTTGTCCGTTCATCTCAAGCACAGCCCCGACGTTCCCCACGACGTGGCGGTGACGCTGGCCCGCGATGTCGATTCGGTGGCCTTGCCGATGCTCAAGTTTTCCGAGGTTCTGACCGACGAGGACCTGATCGAGATCGTGCGCGGCGACAGCAGCGCCAAGCAGGTGGCGATCGCGCAACGCCCCAAGGTGTCCGCGCCGCTGGCCGATGCTCTGATCGACACCGGCAATGAAAGGGCCGTTGCCCGCCTGGTCTCGAACGAAGGTGCCGATCTGACCGAGAAAGCCCTCGGCCGCGTGATGAGCGAATACGAGAACAGCGAGGCGGTTTCCGATTCCCTCAGCCGGCGCCCCAACATCCCGGCGGCGATTTCGACCCGGCTCGTCGACCTGTTGACCCAGCGGCTGCACGATTACCTGACGGCCAAGCACGAGCTGCCCCCCGATGTCGCCAGCACTCTCATCCTTCAGGCGCGCGAACGGGCGACCATGAGCCTGATCGAGCACGGTTCGAGCGATGCCGAGCTGGAAAAACTGATCGATCAGCTTTACAAGCGGCGGCGATTGACGCCTTCGCTTCTGCTGCGGGCGTTGTGTCTGGGCGACATGAATTTCTTCGAACGGGCGATGGCGCGCCTGGCCGGCGTCGAATTGCAGAATGCCCGCGTTCTGATCCACGATCAGGGCGTGCTCGGGTTGCAGTCGATCTATCTGAAGGCCAATCTGCCGCAGCGCCTGTTTCCCGCCTTCCGTGCCGGCGTCGACGTGGCCGCGGAAACCGACTACGACGGCGGGCCGAACGATCGCGAGCGGTATATCGAACGCATGCTCGAACGGGTGCTCACGCAGGGTGAAGACCCCAACGGCCGGATGTCGCAGGAAGACGTCGAATTCCTGCTTCACAAGCTGGAACAGATCGCCGCATAGGCAGCAAGCCGTCGGCCGCGGCAGAACGGGCGGGGCGGGCGGCCTGAACTTCCGATGGTCGCCGTCGGCGACGGCGCGCCCCGGTGCGATTCCGCGCGTGTGAAATCTGCGCTAGGCTGTGCCGGTACCCGACCGACGCCGCCCGCCGGCGGGGCCACCGACATCCATGACCCGATCACCGTACGACGGACTCTGCGCTTTGCGACCGTGGGAACAGGCAGGGGCTCTGGTTCTTCAGTACGGCCGTTTCGCGATCGTCGGAGGGGCGGCGACGGTGGTCCATGTGAGCTTGTTTGCCGGCCTCATCGAAGGAACCGGCATGGCGCCGCTGCTGGCCAACCTGATTGCGTTCTCGGTGGCGCTCGGAGTTTCCTTCCTGGGGCACAATTGCTGGACCTTTGCCGCATTGCGGCGCCGATCGGCCACCGTTCCCGAGCGCACCCGGCGCACCTTCGCCCGCTTCGTGGCCGCGGCGCTGTTCGGGCTCGGGCTTAATTCGCTGGTCGTGTATCTGATAACCGGGGTTCTTGCCCTGTCCTACGTCCATGCGATCGCGGTCATGGTGACGGCGGTTCCCGTCATCATGTTCGTGATCAACCGGCAGTGGACCTTTCGTCCCCGACCCTGAGGGGGCGGAGGCCGGCCGCGGTCAGTCGAGAAGCACCCGCGGCAGCCACAGGGCGATGTCCGGGAACGCCATGATCAGCGCCAGACCGCTCAACTGCAACAGGACGAAGGGCACGATGCCCTTGTAGACCTGCTGGATGCGCACCTCGGGCGGAGCCACACCCTTGAGATAGAACAGCGCGAACCCGAACGGCGGCGTCAGGAACGAGGTTTGCAGGTTGACCGCCAGCAGGATGGCGAACCAGTACACGACCTCGTTGGGCATGACGTGGTTGCCGAAGTCGAGCAGCTCGATGATCGGTTCGAACACCGGCAGTACGATCAGCGTGATCTCGATCCAGTCGAAAAAGAAGCCAAGCAGGAAAACCAGGACCATCAGGGTGAACAGCAGCCCCCAGGAGCCGAGCTCGAAGCTCTCGACCGTGCCGATGACCAGGTCATCGCCCCCCAGCGCGCGGAACACATAAGAAAAGCAGGTGGCGCCGAGGAAGATGCCGAACAGCATACCGCCGGTCAGTGCCGAGCGTTCGACCACTTCGCACATGACCTTCCACGTCAGTCTGCGGCTGCCTGCGGCAAGCAGGGTGGCGCCGGCGGCGCCGACACCGGCGGCTTCCGTGGGCGTTGCCCATCCGAACAGGATCGAGCCGAGGACGAGGAAAATCAGGAACAGCGGCGGAACGAAGCTGCGCAACACCAGCAGCAGCAGCTCGCCGGTCGTCTGCGGCCCGATGTCATCGGGCAGCGGCGGTGCCAGCTTCGGGCGCAGGCTGCACGTGATCGCGATGTAGGCGACGTAGAGGCCGGCCAGCAGGAAGCCGGGAAAGATCGCTGCGACGAACAGGTTGCCGACCGAGCGGGACAGCAGATCGGCCATGATGACC
>RFLL01000187.1 GCA_003693905.1 Alphaproteobacteria bacterium | reverse complement strand
CCGGCGAGCTCGACCCCGATGCCATGTTCTATCTGCGCACCCGCGGCATTCCCGAACCGGCCGCGCGGCACATGCTGGTCGAAGCCTTTCTTGCCGACACCATTCACGAGCTGGCGGCCGAAGGCCTGTGCCCGGCCTTGATGGCCTGCGTCGGCCATTGGCTCTCGGATGCTACGAGTGCACACCAGCCGGAGGCCTCATGAACGACGCCATCACCAGCGCCCGGACCCGCCCTGCCGCCGGCGACAACTCGGCGCGTGCCTTCGATGTCGAGCGGATCCGCGCCGACTTTCCGATCCTGCGCCAGCGTGTCCACGGCCAGCCGCTGGTCTATCTCGATTCCGCGGCCAGCGCCCAGAAACCGCGCCCGGTGATCGAGGCCATGGACCGGGTCTACGAAAGCGCCTACGCCAATGTACATCGAGGCGTCCATTACATGAGCCAGGTCGCCACCGACGCCTTCGAGGCCGGGCGTGAAAAGGTTGCGCGATTCCTCAACGCCGCCAGCAGCGATGAAATCGTCTTCACCCGAAACGCCACCGAGGCCTTCAACCTCATGGCCTCGTCGTTCACCCGCGCCTTCCTCAAACCCGGCGACGAGGTGCTGATCTCGGCCCTGGAACATCACGCCAACATCGTTCCGTGGCAGCTCGCGCGCGAGCAGTTCGGCATCGTGTTGAAGGTCGCGCCGATCGACGACGACGGCAATTTCCTGCTCGACGAATTCGAAGCCCGGCTCGGAGCGCGTACCCGCCTGGTGTCGCTCACGCACGTATCGAATGCACTGGGCACCATCGTCCCGGTAGCCGAGGTCGTGCGGCGCGCCCATGCCCGCGACATTCCCGTTCTCGTCGACGGCTGCCAGGCGACGCCGCACATGGCCGTCGACGTGCGCGCCCTCGACGTCGACTTCTACGTCTTCACCGGCCACAAGGTCTACGGCCCGACCGGGGTCGGGGTACTGTACGGGCGCAGGGAACTGCTGGCTGAAATGCCGCCCTATCAGGGCGGCGGCGAAATGATTGCCTCGGTCAGCTACGAAAAGACCACGTTCAAGGCGCCGCCCCATCGCTTCGAGGCCGGAACGCCGCCGATCGCGGAAGTGGTCGGCCTGGGGGCGGCCATCGACTATGTGAGCGACATCGGACTGGAGCACATTGCCGCCCACGAAGCCGGCCTGCGGGCCTATGCCGAGGAGCGCCTGAGCGCCGTGCCCGGCCTGCACATCGTCGGCCGGGCCCGGGACAAGGCGGGGATCATCAGTTTCGTCATGGACAATGCCCACCCGCACGACATCGGCACCATCATCGATCGCGCCGGGGTGGCGGTGCGCACCGGGCATCATTGCGCCGAGCCGCTGATGCATCGTCTCGGCCTGACGGCGACGGCGCGCGCCTCGCTCGGTCTTTACAACACTCGGGGCGATATCGACGCCCTGGCCAGAGCCCTGCACGCCGTAGCGGAGATTTTCGGCTGATGTTGGACGATCTGCGCGATCTTTATCAGGAAGTGATCCTCGACCACGGGCGCAACCCGCGCAACCTGCGCCGACCGGCCGAGGCCAATCGCCACGCCCGCGGACACAACCCGATGTGTGGCGATTCCCTCGTCGTGCACCTGACGCTCGACCCCGGCGGGATCATCCGCGACGTCGCCTTCGAGGGCAAGGGATGTGCCATTTCGGTCGCCTCCGCCTCGCTGATGACCGAGGTTCTGAAAGGCAAGACCAGGGATCAGGCCACGGCCCTGTTCCGGCGGTTTCACGAGCTGTGCACCTCGGACGAGGAGGACGACGGAAGCAGCGATGAGGCGGGTGCGGTCGATCCTGACGACCTCGACCGGCTGCGGGTGCTTTCGGGCGTGCGCGCCTTTCCCATGCGGGTCAAGTGCGCCACCCTCGCCTGGCACACGATGGCCGCGGCCATGAACGGTGAGGAAGAAGTGAGTACGGAATGACGCGGGAGCACAAGCCAATGAGCATTCCTGACGATGCCGGCGCCGAAGCGCCGCGCGACAGGGCGGAGCGCGACTTTCTGTCCCTCGGCGGCGCGGAGTCGGAGGAATTTACTGCCACCGTCGGCACGCCGTTGCCGCCCGGAACCGAACGGATCGCCACCGAGGATGAGGTGATCGCCGCGCTGCGCACCGTCTACGACCCCGAAATTCCGGTCAATCTTTATGACCTGGGGTTGATTTACGATATCCGGATCGCCCCCGACGGCACCGTCGAGATCGACATGTCGCTGACGGCGCCGGGCTGTCCCGTGGCCGGCGAAATGCCCGGACAGGTCGCCGCGGCGGTCGCCGCCATTGACGGCGTCGGCGAGGTTACGGTGCACCTGGTCTGGGACCCGCCGTGGACGCCCGAACGGATGTCCGAAGATGCCCGGCTGGCCCTGGGAATGTTTTGACGGGTCATCAAGCCCGCCCATATATCAACGGAAGGTTGCAGGCAGCAATGGAAATGGAGCGTACGACACCGAAACGGATGGGGCCGACGATGAGTGCACCGATCATCACCCTGACCGATGCCGCCGCCGAACGCGTCAAGCAGCTTATCGCCCGCAGCGACAAGCCGGTTCTGGGTCTGCGGATCGGCGTCAACATGCGCGGCTGCTCGGGTCTCAGCTACGTCGTCGAATATGCCGAGGAGCAGAAGCGCTTCGAGGACGTGATCGAAGACAAGGGAGTCAAGATCTTCATCGACCCGACGGCGGTCATGTTTCTGCTCGGAACCGAGATGGACTACGTGGAGGACAAATTCCACAGCGGCTTCGTATTCAACAACCCGAACGAAAAGGGCCGGTGTGGCTGCGGCGAAAGCTTCCACATCTGAATACGGCCATATCCGTCATACCGTGAACGCCCCGTGAACACTCCGTGAACGACCGGGCCCTCGCCTTCCGTAACGCCCGCCTCTTTCCCGCCCGCCGTACACCTCGTATGGTGGGCGTGCCTTTTCCGGGAATCGTCTTGATCCCCGGCATCTTGCCTCGTCAGTAGCCATGTCGGCATCCCGCTTCACCCTGAGCGCCGAGCCCCCGCCCGCCCCCGTCGCGCGCACCTCGCCCGAAGCCGGATTCGTCCTGCTCGACGATGCGCTCACCCCTGGCGGACGGGGCCGCATCTTTGAAGACCCGGTTGCAATCGTGCGCTGCGACGACCCGGACGGGATCGAAGCGGCACTGGAGGAAATAACCCGCGCTCTGGCGCGCGGCCTGCATGCCGCCGGGTTTCTGTCCTACGAGCTCGGCTATCTGATGGAGCCGCGGCTGAGCCCGCGCCTGCCCGAAGGGCGCACACAGCCGCTGCTGTGGATGGGGCTCTATGCCCGCTGCCGCCCTCTCGGCGGAGCGGCGCTCGATGATCTTTTCAATGATGAGCCCTCCCCTTCGATCCCAACCCTGCGCCATCAGCGCCTGTCGTGGGATCGCGACGCCTATCTTGGGGCCGTGCGCCGGGTCCGGGACTACATCGCCGCCGGCGACGTCTATCAGATCAATCTGACGCTCAGGGTCCTGTTTGAAATCACGGGCGATCCCTGGGTGCTTTACGGCGCTTTGCGCCGGGCCCAGCCGGTCGCCCACGGCGCCTTCATCCGCACCGGTGAGTTCGACATCCTGTCGCTGTCGCCCGAGCTGTTCCTGTCGGCGCGCGACGGCACCGTCCTGGCCCGACCGATGAAAGGCACCGCGGCGCGGCGCGCACATCCCGAAGAGGATGCCGCCCAGCGCGACTGGCTGCACCACGATCCCAAGTCGCGGGCCGAGAACCTGATGATCGTGGACCTGCTGCGCAACGACCTGGGCCGCGTGGCAGAGATCGGATCGGTCGCGGTGCCGGACCTGTTCACTGTCGAAACCTATCCTACCGTGCACCAGATGACGTCGAGCATCACCGCCCGCCTGAGTCCCGGCGTCGGCCCCGGCGAATTGCTGCGCAGCCTGTTTCCGTGCGGGTCGATCACCGGGGCCCCGAAGATCCGGGCGATGGAGATCATCCGCGAGCTGGAGCCGGCACCGCGCGGCGTCTATACCGGGGCGATCGGAATGTTCGCCCCGGACGGAACGGTCAACCTCAATGTTGCCATCCGCACCCTGGTCATCGACCGCGACGGACACGGGCAGATGGGCATCGGCAGCGGCATCGTGTTCGATTCGGATCCGGAGGCCGAATTCGACGAATGCCTGCTGAAAGCCCGATTCCTGAACCAGGCCGCACCCGCGCAGGAGTTTCACTTGCTTGAGACCCTGCGCTGGGAGGCGGCGAGCGGATATCATCTGCTCGGCCGTCATCTCGATCGTCTGGCCCGTTCGGCAACGTATTTCGGATTTTCCTGCGACCTTGCCGCGATTCGCCGTACGCTGATCGAGCGCACGCGCGGCTTTGCGGCATCGACGATGCGGGTGCGCCTGCTTCTCGCGCGCGACGGCACGGTGACGATCGAGGCGGCTCCGCTGCTCCTGCCCGGCGCGGATGCGGTGCTGCGCTATGCGCTGGCCCCCTGCCCGCTCGATCGCGACGACCCGTTTCTCCATCACAAGACCACCCAGCGCACGGCCTACGAGGCTGCGCGCACCCGCCTGCACGCGGCTACCGGTTGCGACGAAGTGATCTTCATCAACGACCGGGGGGAAATCACCGAAGGCAGCTATACCAACGTCTTCGTGCGCCGCGCCGGGCGCACGCTCACGCCGCCGCTGAGGTGCGGCCTTCTTGACGGAACCCTGCGCCGGGCCCTGCTCGACGACCCGACCAGCGGCGTCGAAGAAACTGTCCTGACGCCGGCCGATCTGGGCACGGCCGAGGCCGTCTATCTGGGCAACTCGGTACGCGGACTGGTCCGGGCCCGCCCCGTGCACCCGCCGGCGGAGGAGAGCGCCAAGATCAATCGAGATCCGTAAAAAAAACCGACAACCGACAAGTCAAACACCGTGGAGAAACCGATGGATTACGTCATTCCGGCCTGGGACCTGCCCTCCGTCGCCGTCGCCGGCGAGCAGCGCCGCTTTCCGGTGCATCGCATCTACTGTGTCGGGCGCAACTATGCCGAGCACGCGCGTGAAATGGGCAAGGACCCCAGCCGCGAACCGCCGTTCTTCTTCATGAAGCCGGCCGATGCCGTGGTCGATGATGGCGGTCTCGTCCCCTATCCGCCGGCCACCACCGATCTGCACCACGAAGTCGAACTCGTGGTCGCCCTCGGGCGTGGCGGTACGGACATCGCCGCCGAAGACGCCCGGGCGTACATATACGGCTACGCCGTCGGCATTGATCTTACCCGGCGCGACCTGCAACAGGTCGCCAAGGACCGGTCGTGGCCTTGGGACACGGCCAAGGGTTTCGATCACGGCGCACCGTGCGGTGCCATCCATCCGGTTGCCGAGATCGGGCACCCCACGCATGGAGCCATTACGCTGAGCGCCGACGACGAGTTGCGCCAGCAGGGCGACCTTGCCGACATGATCTGGTCGGTGCCGGAAATCATCGCCCATCTGTCGCGACTGTTCACGCTGCATCCCGGCGACCTGATCTATACCGGTACCCCGGCCGGCGTCGGTTCCGTCACTCCGGTAACGCGCCTGCACGGCGAAATCGAGGGCGTCGGCAGCCTGAGCGTCACCGTCGTCGACGGCATCTGAGGCCGCCTCCTCCTCCCCCGCCTCCGCGCGCCGGCTCAGGCCACGTTTCCGACCGCTCCGGCATCGACCAGGGCGGGGGCGCGCATGGCCTCGGGAACCGGCAGGTCGAGGAGATTGAGAATCGTCGGAGCGACGGAAAGCTGGCTTGCCGGCTGCGGTTCGATGCCGCCGCACGCAGGACCGAGGTCATAGAACGCAACCTGGCGCACGACGGGGTCGGTACCGCCGTGCTGACCGTCGGCATCCATGCCGTGATCGGCGGTAACCAGCACGCGGTAACCGAGCGCCTGCCACTGCGGCACGCTCTGGGCGAGTTGATCATCCACCGCCGCCGCCTGAGCGCGATACTCGGACGACCGGCCGCCGTAGAGATGAGCGATGGTGTCGCACGATTCGCTGTGCACGAGCAGATAGTCGGGGGCCGCGCGCCGCGCCAGTCCCGTCGCCTTGGCCATCAGGTCCGCCTCTGACATCAGACATGGATTGGTCCGGGTCTTGCCCCCGGTGGTGAAGAAGCGGCCGTGCTGAATCGCCAAGGCGGGATCGTCGACCTCGTGATCGCGCGCAGGATCGTAGGGACTGGCATTGTACAGTTCGGAAAACGAATAGCTGGCCACCGCCGCCGTCTTGCGCCCGTGACGCCGGGCCACCTTGAACACGTGTTCGCTGCGCGACATCGGCGTCCGGGCATTGGTCGTAATGCCGTGTTCATGCGGCTCGATCCCGCTGTGCAGGGTTTCATAGATCGGCACCGACAGGGTCGGAAGTACTGCTTCCATGGTCCATCGCCGGGCACGCCCGGCGGCGACCAGGCTTTCCAGGTATCCGCAGTGGCTGAGGAACGTCTCCAGGCCGAGGCCGTCGATCAGCATCAGGACGACTTTTCGGGACATCGCCGGTTTCTCCAAATGATGGCGGATGATTTCGATCGAAGATCGCAGGGAAGGACGCCGGTGCCCGGATGCGCTCGCTGCTCAGCGTCCGACTTCGCCGAGCACGGCACCGCCGAGACGGCCGGTGCGCGCGCCGTCGCAGCGAAAGCGCTGCCGGTCCTCGCGCGGGGTGCAGCCGAACTGCGCCCGGTAGGCACGCGAGAAATAGGGCGCGGAGGTGAAACCGCAGGCCAGTGAGATATCAAGCACCCGCATGTCCGTCTGCTCGATGAACTGCCGTGCCCGGCGCAGGCGGAGCTTCAGATAATACCCGGTCGGGGTTTCACCGAGATGAAGTCGGAACAGGCGCTCGAGCTGGCGTCGCGACATGCCGCCCATGCGGGCCAGCGCATCGAGGCCGAGCGGCTCTTCGAGATGTTCGTGCATGGCTTCGACAACGCGCAGCAGCCGTGGATGGCGTACGCTCAGATGCTGCCCCAGCGCCATGCGGCGATGATCGTCGGCAGTGCGCACGCGGGTGTGGAGCAGCATTTCCGAAACGGCCACGCTCAGATCCCGGCCATGATCGGCGGCGATCATGTGCAACATGAGATCGAGGCTGGCCGTTCCGCCCGAACAGGTCAGGCGGTTGCGATCGACCTCGAAAAGCGCGTTGGTCACCTCGACCTCGGGGAACCGCTCGACGAACGCAGGAGCGTTTTCCCAGTGCAGGGTCGCCCGGTATCCGGCCAGAAGACCGGCCCGGGCCAGGATGTAGGCCCCTGTTTCCATCGCACCGAGGCACGCCCCCTGGCGATCGAGCCGGCGCAGCCAGGCCAGCAGGGCCCGGCTTTCGCAACGCTCGGGCTCGAAGCTGGTGCACACGAACACGGCCGGGAAATGGGGGATGGCGGCAATCCCCGCCTCGGCAACCACGGTCATCCCGTTGCTGGCCGCAACCGGGCCGCCATCACTGGAAAAAACGTGCCACGAGTAGAGATCGCGCGCAGCAATCCGGTTGGCGACGCGCAGCGTCTCCACGGCGTTGAAAAAGCTGAGCATCGAGAATTGCGGCAGAAGGAGAAATCCGATCTTGCGCGGCCCCGTCCCGTCGGCCGATCCGCCCATGACTTCGCGCGACGACACCATGCCCACTAGGCCCCACGGGGTCTCCATCCGCCTTCTCCGGCGCCCCCAAGTGTTGGCTCAGAATGCGGCCGGTGTCCAGAAAATCCGGAACTCCTCCGGTCTCAGGCACGAAAAGGAAACAGAGGCGGCTTGCACGGCATCTGCCGGTCAAAATCCTCACGGTGGACTCGGGCGGTCTGCTCTTTGCGCCCGCCCACCCGCAGCCGACGATGTCGTCGCCGGATGACCGCGCGAGGATGGAAGCTGATGCCGCCTGAACGGGTCCCCATCCGGCCGGTAGTCCCGACCATGGGCGAACGCCTGCGGACACCGGTGCCATGGTCTGATACGCCATCAATTAATTCAATTGCAAATGAATATAATCTTATATGCATTTCATTGTATGAACGCGCTCAGTGGTTGACCTCTATTTAATAAATTCCATGTCAAATATCTGGCTGATCTTGCACCGTATTTTATAGAAATCAGGCAGATGCGAAATATAAACCTTTCTTAACTACATATTTTCGCATGCCACTTTGCCCTTCGGCAGAAAATCGACACCGAGGGCAACGGTGCAAGCCGGCCGCGTGGGCCGCTTTGACGTTGTGACTTGTGTGTAACAGAGGAGATCCGAACCGTGTCCACATTCCGCGCTTTCGCCACCGCGGCCATTCTGCTTGCCGCGCCGCTCGGGACGGCCCAGGCGGGTGATCATGTGGCCCCGCTGACGGCCTTTGCCAAGGAACAGATCGCAAGCTGGGTCCAGTCCGACATCGTTGTCAACGCCATCAAGGCGCAGAACCAGAAAAACGCCGGGCTGACCCAGGCCGACATCGACAAACTCGACAAGCAGTGGCGCTCCGAGACCAGCGCCGGCGGCGGTTCCCTGATCAACCGCGTCCTGGCCAACGACCTGTCCAAGTATCTGAAGGATATCAAGGCCAAGGCCGGCGGCGTCTTTACGGAAATTTTCGTCATGGACAACAAGGGCCTCAACGTCGGTCAGAGCGACGTCACGTCCGACTACTGGCAGGGCGACGAGGGCAAGTGGAAGAACACCTACGGCAAAGGCCCCGGCGCCATCGATATCGGTGAAATCGAACAGGACGAATCGACGCAGGCGTTTCAGTCCCAGATCAGCATGACGGTGGTCGATCCCAGCAGCGGTGAACCCATCGGCGCCGTCACCGTTGGTGTCAACGTCGACGAGATTCTGAACTGAACACCTCAACAAGACAGGGAACCCGGAGACCTGACATGTCCAACAAAGACAAATCCCGCAAAGCCACTTCGGTCTGGAGCATCGGCCGTAAGTTCGCGATTGCCATGACGGCGGTTCTTCTGGCCGGCTTTGCCATCATTGTCGGCATTCAGGCCTCCGGCCTGTCCTCTTCGCTCAAGGATTCCGCGGTCATTGCCAACCGCAACATTTCCAAGCTTCTGGCGACCCAGTTGTCGGGAGCCGTGAAGTGGAAGAAGGCCGATGCCGCAGAGCGCACCTACCAGGGACTCGTCGCCGACGAATCGCTGCACATCGGCGCCATTCGCGTCGTCAATGCGGCCGGCGAGGTGATCGCGGGGTATCAAGGCCAGGCGGAAACGGAAGGGCCCGACCTGGCCGCATTGGCCGATGCGCACGCTGAAAAGGTTCTCGGCGGTGAGATCGTTGCTTTCGAAGAAGGCGCGCATGAAATCGTGCTCGCCCCCGTTCCCGGCAAGAACGGCGAGGCCATCGGCTATGCCGCCCTGGCCTGGGATCTGACCAACCTGAAGTCGCGGGTGCGCTCGGAAGTCATGACCTCGCTGATCGTCAGCGTGGCGATTGCACTTGGTATCGTCGGCGCGCTGCTGGTCGTCTCACGGCATGTGGTCGTGCATCCCCTCACCCAGATCACCGCGGCGATGTCGAAGCTGGCGCAAGGTGATCTCGATGCCGAAGTCCCGTTTGTCGGACGCGGTGACGAAATCGGCGCCATGGCGCAGGCGGTCGGCGTGTTCAAGGACAATGCCATCCGTGCCAGGGAACTCGAGGCCGCGCAAGAAGAGGCCGAGCGCAACGCGCAGGAGGAACGCAAACGCGCCTTGCAGGAGATGGCCCGGAAATTCGAGACCACCGTCGGTCAGATGGTCAGCGCGCTGACGAGCGAATCGCGGCAGATGAATGAATCCGCCGCTGCCCTCAGCTCGGTGGCGGAAATGACCAGCCAGCGGGCAAATACCGTAACCAAGGCTTCCGAACACGCTTCGGCCAACGTTCAGACCGTATCGGCCGCGACCGAGGAACTCGCCAGCTCGATCAGCGAGATTTCCCGTCAGGTTTCCGAATCGACACAGATTGCCGACCGTGCTTCGCAGGAAGCCACCACGACGTCGGAACAGGTAGACAACCTTGTCCGCGCCGCACAGCGCATCGGCGAAGTGGTCAACCTGATTACCGACATCGCCGATCAGACCAACCTGCTGGCGCTCAATGCGACCATCGAGGCCGCACGCGCCGGCGACGCCGGCAAGGGCTTTGCCGTGGTCGCTTCGGAAGTCAAGAACCTGGCCAACCAGACCAGCAAGGCGACGGAAGAGATCAGCAGCCAGATCAGCGACATCCAGAATGCGACCCATTCGGCGTCCCAGGCCATCAAAGGCATCGCCGAAACGATCGTTCACATCAACGAAATCGCCTCGGGAATCGCCGCCGCCGTCGAGCAGCAGCAGGCCGCGACGAGCGAAATCGCACGCAACGTCGAAGAGGCCGCCGGCGGCACCAAGGAAGTGTCGGAGAACATCACCGAGGTCAAACAGGCCGCCCAGGAAACGCGGTCGTCAGCAACCGAGATCCGGGATGCGTCGGAGAAGCTCTCGACCCACGTCGAGAACCTCAACGACGAGATTCAGAACTTCCTGCACTCGG
>RFLL01000186.1 GCA_003693905.1 Alphaproteobacteria bacterium | reverse complement strand
CCAGCGGCACCGCGCCGCCGGCGCAGGTTGCCGGGTCGGTGCGCCCGAGCACGACGTCGGCATCGGTCACGGTGGGTTCGCTGCCGCCGCGGTCGTAGCACGCCGGTCCCGGCTCCGACCCCGCGCTTTCCGGCCCGACGTTGATCCGCTTCAGAGAATCGATCCAAGCGATGGAGCCGCCGCCGGCGCCGATCTCGACCATTTCGATCGCCGGGATGCGCACCGGCAGGCCGCTGCCCTTCAGAAAGCGATAGACGCGGGCGACTTCGAAGGTGCGCGAAGTCAGCGGCTCGGCATCGTCGATCAGGCAGATCTTGGCCGTCGTGCCGCCCATGTCAAACGACAGCACCTGATCGAGGGCACATTCGGCGGCGATCCGACTGGCCAGAATCGCGCCGCCGGCCGGTCCCGATTCGACCAGGCGGATGGGGAACTTCACGGCGGTGGCGAAATCGGTCAGCCCGCCGCCCGACGTCATCAGCAGGAACGGGCACCGATACCCCTTTTCGCGCAGCGCCGATTCCAGCCGCGTCAGATAACGGGCCATCAGCGGCCGCACGTAGGCGTTGGCGGCGGCGGTCGATTGGCGCTCGTACTCGCGGATTTCGGGGCATACCTCGCTCGACAGAGTGATCGAGACGTCGAGAGCGGCGGCGGCGATGATCTCGGCGACGCGCCGTTCGTGAACCGGGTTGGCGTAGGAATGCAGCAGCCCGATGGCGATGCTTTCGATGCCCTCTTCGGCGATGCGCGGCAGCAGGGCTTCGACCGAAGCTTCATCGAGCGGGATCAGCGCCCGGCCCTGTGCGTTCAGGCGCTCGCGCACCGGCCAGCGCAGATGCCGCGGCACCAGCGGTTCCGGCCGGTCGATCTGGATATCGTACTGGGCGAAACGGTTTTCATAGGCCATTTCCAGGGAATCGCGCAGACCCTCGGTCGTGATCAGCGCGGTTTTGGCGCCCTTGCGCTCGATCAGGGCGTTGGTGGCGAGGGTCGTACCATGGATAATGAGGCCGATCTCGCCGGGCGTGGCTTGGGCCTGATCCATGACCTTGGCGATCCCGGCCAGCACGCCTTCTTCGGGCCGGCGCGGCGTGGTCAGGACCTTGGTGGTGATCATCTCGTCGCCACGCTCCAGCGCCACGTCGGTGAACGTCCCCCCGATATCGACGGCCAAGCGCGCCGTTTGCTGTATGTCGTTCATCTATTTTGTCTCATTGGCAGCAGGTGATCCCGGGCGCCAGAGGGTAGTGGCGAGCCGGAGCGGGCGCAAGACATCGCGGAGCAGCTTTCCGGCGAAGGCCGAGTGATTTACGCGTGTAGTCAGAACCGCCGGGGTGCGCTAAAAAAAAGAAAGCCGATTGACGCCGCAACAGGCCGCAAACAGAGGCACGCGCATGACAGATCGGGCAATGTCGCCGTCGTCGGCACCATCGTGGCCGGTGGATATCCACGCCGCCCTGAATGCGGCTTCGGTGCGCCAGGTCGCCTATGTGCCCGACGCCGGCCACGCACGGCTGATCGATCTGTGTGCTGCCGACCGGGCCATGACCATGGTGCCGCTGACGAGCGAGGAAGAAGGCGTTGCGGTGCTCGCCGGGGCCTGGCTGGGCGGGGTGCGCGGGGTTCTGCTTATGCAGAGTAGCGGCCTCGGCAACTGCGTCAACATGCTGTCGCTGGCGCGCACGTGCCGGTTTCCGCTGCTGATGCTGGTGACCATGCGCGGGCAGTGGGGCGAATTCAATCCATGGCAGGTGCCGATGGGCCAGGTCGCGCCCGAGATCGTACGCGCATGCGGCGGGCTGACATTGCCGCTGGAGCAGGCCGAGGCCGCCGGCGAGACCATGACGGCGGCTGCCCGCATGGCCTTCGAGGGCCAGGCGATCGTGGCGATCCTCATTGCCCAGCGCCTGATCGGCGCCAAGACGTTTGGAGATTGACTCCGATGTTTTCCTTGCGCAGCGACGGCTACCCCCTGCATCGGCGTGACGTCGTGGCGCGCCTGTTGCGCGGTCGCGGCAGCGCCCTGGTGGTGGCGGGGCTGGGGGCGCCGGCATGGGACGTCACGGCGGCCGGTGACAGCCCGTTCAATTTTCCGTTATGGGGGGCGATGGGGGGTGCTGCGCTGGTTGGCCTCGGCCTCGCCCTGGCGCAGCCGGCGCGGCGCGTGCTGGTCGTCACCGGTGACGGTGAAATGCTGATGGGCCTCGGCGGGCTGGCGACCATTGGTCTTGTGCGCCCGGGCAACCTGGCGATCGTGGTGCTCGACAACGAACGCTACGGCGAGACCGGGATGCAACCGACCCACACCGCCGCCAATGCCGACCTGGCGGCAATGGCGATCGGTGCCGGCATCGCCAATGCGTTTGCGGTCTTCGACGAAGCCGAACTCGAAGCCGCGGTGCCGCGAATCCTGAGCGAGCCGGGGCCGCTTTTCGTCACCATCAAGGTGCAGGCCGAGGAGTTACCGCTGGTTCTGCCGCCGAAGGACGGCGCCTATCTCAAGGATCGCTTCCGCACGGCGCTGCTTGGCCCCGACGCTGCGGTGTGACGGCCGCCGTCCGTTGCAGGTGCCGATATTCCCGATGGATGCAGAGGATCGCAGCTACGACGTGGTGATCGTCGGCGGTGCGGTAATGGGCTGCGCCGTCGCCTATTTCCTGGCCGGCGACCCCGATTTCGACGGCCGGATTCTGGTCGTCGAGCGCGATCCCGGCTACGGCGCCTGTGCCACCACCCGTTCGTGGGGCGGTATCCGGCAGCAGTTTTCGACCCCGCAGAACGTACGCATGTCCCTGTTCGGGGCCACGTTCGCGCGCGAGGCCGGTGCGCTGCTGGCGGTCGACGGGCAGGTACCCGAACTGGCGTTTCGCGAAGCGGGCTATCTGTTTCTGGCCAGTGCCGCCGGACGGGCGACCCTGGCGGCCAACGTCCGCCTGCAATGCGACCTTGGCGCCGACATCGCCTTACTCGACCCGCCGGCGCTGGCCGCGCGCTTCGCGTGGCTCAACCTCGACGGCGTGGCGGCCGGCGCGCTCGGCCTGCGCAACGAAGGCTGGATCGACCCGGCGGCTTTGTTGCACGCTCTGCGGCGCAAGGCCCGGGCGCTCGGCGTCACCTTCGCCCACGACACGGTCAGTGGGTTCGGACGTGCGGGCGGGCGAATAAGCGCGGTGCATCTGCTGCGCGGCGGTTCCGTTGCGTGCGGGGCCGTGGTCAACGCCGCCGGGCCGCAGGCCGGGGCGCTCGCCCGCCTGGCCGGGCTCGACCTG
>RFLL01000185.1 GCA_003693905.1 Alphaproteobacteria bacterium | reverse complement strand
GTGGTCTTCGGGGGCTTTTCGCCGGATTCGCTGGCCGGACGCATCGAGGACTGCAAGTCCAGCTTCCTGATCACCGCCGACGAAGGGGTGCGCGGTGGGCGCAGGATCCCGCTCAAGGCCAACGCCGACGCGGCGATCAAGCGCTCCGGCCACGTCGAGAAGGTGCTGGTCGTCAAGCGCACCGGTGCCGACGTCAACTGGGTCGAAGGGCGTGACGTGTGGTACCACGAGGCGTGCGCGGCCGCTTCGGCCGATTGTCCGGCCGAGGAGATGGCGGCCGAGGATCCGCTGTTCATCCTCTACACCTCGGGTTCGACCGGGAAGCCCAAGGGCGTGCTGCACACGACCGGGGGCTATCTGGTCTACACCTCGATGACCCACCAGTACGTGTTCGACTATCACGAGGGCGATATCTACTGGTGCACCGCCGACGTCGGCTGGGTCACCGGGCACAGCTACATCGTCTACGGGCCGCTCGCCAACGGCGCCACGACGCTGATCTTCGAGGGGGTGCCGAACTATCCCGATGCTTCGCGGTTCTGGCAGGTGTGCGACAAGCACAAGGTCAACATCTTCTATACGGCACCGACGGCGATCCGTGCCCTGATGCGCGAAGGCGAAGAGCCGGTGCGCAAGACCGACCGTTCGTCCCTGAAGCTGCTCGGCACGGTGGGCGAGCCGATCAACCCCGAAGCGTGGCTGTGGTACTACCGGGTGGTCGGCAACGAGCGCTGCCCGATCGTCGATACCTGGTGGCAGACCGAAACCGGCGGCATCCTGATCACGCCGCTGCCGGGGGCGACGCCGCTCAAACCGGGCTCGGCCACGCGCCCGTTTTTCGGCGTCAAACCGGTGGTCGTGGACAGCGACGGCAAGGTTCTGGAAGGACCGTGCGAAGGCAATCTGTGCATCGCCGACAGTTGGCCGGGGCAGATGCGCACCGTCTACGGCGATCACGATCGTTTCGTGCAGACCTATTTCAGCACCTATCCTGGCCGTTACTTTACCGGTGACGGCTGTCGGCGCGACGAGGACGGCTATTACTGGATCACCGGGCGCGTCGACGACGTCCTCAATGTATCCGGCCACCGCATGGGCACGGCGGAAATCGAAAGCGCGCTCGTCGCCCATCCCAAGGTCGCCGAAGCGGCCGTCGTCGGCTATCCGCACGAAATCAAAGGCCAGGGCATTTACGCCTATGTCACCCTGGTCGCCGGCGAGGAACCGTCGGAGGATCTGCGCAAGGAGCTGGTGCAGTGGGTCCGCAAGGAGATCGGCCCGATCGCGGCGCCGGATCTGATCCAGTTTGCGCCGGCCCTGCCCAAGACGCGCTCGGGCAAGATCATGCGCCGCATCCTGCGCAAGATTGCCGAGAACGACTATCAGAACCTGGGCGACACCTCGACCCTGGCCGATCCCGGCGTGGTCGAGGATCTGATCGCCAATCGTATGAATCGCTGAGATGCCTCCGCCCCCGCGCCGGCGCAGGGGGCGGGCTCGGGACCTTTGAGCGGACGTTTCTGTCGGGGCCGGCGTTTCAGCCGGCCCCTCTTTTTTTTCTGCGTCATGGCCGCGCCGCTACCGGGGGACGGTGGGTGTCGGATTGCACGTAATAAGATAATAATATTAAGATCTTCAACTATAAGTATAGTAATTCAATATCAGCAAAATAACAATTTCACCAATTATTAAAGCTCATATTCATAACCTCTAAAATCCTGTTCAAATCAGGACTTCTCGCCCGTTCCGTTTCCTGCTGTTGCGCATCCTCAAAGCCATGCCCACGCCCGAAACGATGAAAGACGACGAACGTCGCAATCTTATTTGCGATATTGCCGATATTGCCGGTGGTCTGAGCATCGAAGTGGTCGACATTGCCGGCAATATCGAAGCCATCAGCGACACGGTGAAGCAGCAGGCCACGAGCTTCACCGATCTGGTGGCCGATGCCCGCATCATCAGTGACAACAACAATCACATTGCCGGTGCTTCGCAGGCAACCCGCGATGTCGCGCACCGGGCCGCGGAAGATGTCGGCGGGTCGCGTCAGGCGGTCGAGGATTCGCTCGGCAACATCCGTGCCCTCGTCGAAATGGTCTCGGCGATCTCGGATCAACTGACCAATCTGCAATCGACATTGGAAGAAGTCACAAAGGTCGCCGCCGACATCGACGCGATCGCGCGCCAGACCAACCTTCTGGCGCTCAATGCCACCATCGAGGCGGCACGTGCCGGCGAGGCCGGTCGCGGCTTCGCGGTCGTCGCCGGCGAGGTCAAGGTGCTGGCCGGCCAGACCAGCGAGGCGACGGCGAAGATTGAAGACACCATGCGTCGGCTGACCGAGCAGGCCGCGAAACTGATCCGCGATGGCGAAGAAAGTGCCGAACGGGCGCGCAACGTACGCGACGGGACCATCACCATCGGCGAGGTCATCGACACCGCCACCAAGGCGCTGGCTCGCATGGAGCAGGAAATCGGCGGCATGGCCGCCGCGACGGAAGAAATCGACGCGCGCACCAGCAACTTCGTGGCCACCCTGGAAGGGCTGACCAAGGAAATCGGAAGCGCCAGCCAGACACTGGATCTGGCACGTGAGCGCATCCAGAAGGTCGTGCAATCCAGTGAAAAGCTCGTCGATCTGGCGGCGCAGAGCGAGGACAACACCCTCGACCGTCCCTTTGTCGAGCAGGCGATGACGGTCGCCAGGCAGATTTCCGATGCTTTGACGGCCGCCGTCGAACGCGGTGACATCACCCTCGACGATCTGTTCGACACCGACTACCGGCCGATTCCCGGGACCGATCCCCAGCAGTACATGACCAGGTTTACCGAGCTGACGGATTGTCTGTTGCCGCCGTTGCAGGAACCGGTGCTGGAATTCAGCCCGCGCGTGGTTTTCTGCGCCGCCGTCGATCGCAACGGGTATCTGCCTACGCACAACCGCAAGTTCTCCCAGCCCCAGGGCGATGATCCGGTGTGGAACAACGCCCATTGCCGAAACCGGCGGATTTTTGATGATCGGGTCGGTCTGATGGCCGGCGCCAACACCAGGCCGTTCGTGTTGCAGAGCTATCG
>RFLL01000184.1 GCA_003693905.1 Alphaproteobacteria bacterium | reverse complement strand
GGCTGGCTTCGACCGCGTTCAGCGAAACGGCCAGGAACCGCACCAGATAGGCGAACACCAGGGCGGCGATGGTGCCGGTCAGCAGCAACCCCGTCGCAATGCCGAAATGGGTCCGCATCCATGCATCGACGGCATTGTCGAACATGGCGAAAGGAATCAGGACGCCGACCGCGATCACCGTGCCGGGCACGGCGTAGCCCATGGCCGCCACGCGGCTGGCGGCAAAGACGACGGGATTGCGGCTCAGCCGGACGCCGTACCCGATGATGACGGCCAGGATCACGGCGATGATTGCGGTGACCGAAGCCAGGGTAAAGCTGTTCAGGGCCAGACGGATGAAGCGGGGGCCGAACTGCGCATCGCCGGCCTCGATCGACATGCGCAGCAGGATCGCGGCGGGGATCAGGAATCCGATCGCGATGGGCAGGAAGCAGGCCAGAGTGGCCGCTGCCGCGCGCCAGCCGCGCAGGCGGTAGGACGGCAGGTGGCGATAGCGCGCCGAAGTATGGTGATAGCGGGCGCGACCGCGACTGATCTGCTCGCCGACGAGGACGACGAGAACAAACGTCAGTAGTGCTGCCGAAAGCTGTGCCGCAGCCACGCGGTCCCCCATCGAAAACCACGCCCGCACGATGCCGGTCGTAAACGTCTGCACGTTGAAAAAGGCAACGGTGCCGAAATCGGCGATGGTTTCCATCAAGGCCAGCGCCGTCCCCGCGACAATCGAAGGCCGGGCCAGCGGCAGGGCGACCCGGAAGAAGCTCGCCCACGGACCGCAGCCGAGGGTACGGCTGACTTCCAGGGCGCATACCGACTGCTCCAGAAAAGCGGCGCGGCTGAGCAGATAGACGTAAGGGTAGAGCACGAAAGCCAGCATCGCGATCGCGCCGCCGAGCGAGCGGATCGGCGGGAACCAGTATTCGCGCGGTCCCCAGCCGGTGATTTCGCGCAGCAGGCTCTGGACCGGGCCGGTAAACTGCAACAGGTCGGTATAGGTGTAGGCCATGACGTAGGCGGGGACCGCCAGCGGCAGTATCAAGGCCCACTCGAATATCCAGCGCCCGGGGAACCGGCACATGGTCACCAGCCAGGCGGTAGAGATGCCGATCGTCAGAACACCGGCGCCGACCCCGACGGCCAGCCACACGGTATTCGCCACATAGCGCGGCAGCACGGTCTCGGCCAGATGCTGCCACGTGCCCTGGCTGGGCACGAAGACATTGGCCAGGACGCTTATGACGGGGATCGAGAACAGCAGGGCGATGATCAGGGCGGCCCAGCCAAGAGCGCCGATGGGCCGCCGCCGCGCACGGCCGAAGCCGAAGCGGCGCGCCGACGGTATCGGCAACGGCTTCGCTGGGGTCTGGTCCCGGGGGCTGTAGCTCATTGGTGACGGCTGCGGCAGGCTCGGCACGGGGCGTTCATCGACGCATTGGCCTCCTGTGATCTTCACGTTGGTCCGGATCAGGCTTAACACCGGGTGACGAAGGCGGCAACGGCCTCGGCGATGCTTCTCTTTCCGGCCCTGCGGGGGGCTCACTTTGGGGCCCGGCCCGCGCCCGAAAGGACTTATTAATCTCTATTTGACATCGTGTTTCCCGGCATATCGGGGGTCTACCCGCGTGTATCTGGCCATCGACATTAATCCGCCAGTAACGGCGAGTTGTGGGATCGCGGCAATGGATGATCTATTAAGTGAATTCCTGACCGAGACGGGCGAGGGGCTGGCCGTTCTGGATGTCGAGCTGGTCAAGCTCGAGAAGAACCCCAACGATCAGGAACTTCTCAGCAACATCTTCCGGCTGATGCATACGATCAAGGGGACGTGCGGGTTCCTCGGCCTGCCGCGCCTCGAAAGCGTGGCTCACGCCGGCGAGAACGTGCTCGGCAAGATCCGCGACGGTGAACTTGCCGCCACGCCGGAAGCGGTGTCGTTGATTCTGGAATGCCTGGATACCATCCGTTCGCTTCTGGTGACGCTGGAAGAGACCGAGGCCGAGCCGGAAGGCGACGATTCGGACCTGATTGCGCGTCTGAACGCCTTTGCTGAAGGTGGCGGCACCATGCAGGCGGCCGCCGCGGCCGAGAGCGAAGCCGCGGCCGAGAGCGAAGCCGCGGCCGAAGCTGACGCCGAAGCGGCTGCACAAATGCCGCCGATCCCCGAACCGGCATCCGATGCGGTGGAGGCGGCGGAGGCGGCGGAGGCGGCCGATGCGCCGGCCGTCGAGCAACCGGCGGAAGAAATCGTCGCACAGAGCGCAGAGACCGCAGTCACTGAAGAAGCTGCGGCAGCGGAAGAACCCGTTGCGGCGCCCAATACGCAAACGCCGAGGTCGACCAGGAAAGAAGCCAAGGAGGCCAAGGAAAGCGCCAAGGAAAGCAAGGGTTCCTCGATCGCCAACCAGTCGATCCGGGTCAATGTGGATCTGCTCGAAAACCTGATGACCATGGTCTCGGAGCTGGTTCTGACCCGCAACCAGTTGTTGCAGATTCTGCGCAGCCAGAAGGAAAGCGAATTCGCCGCGCCGTTGCAGCGCCTCAACCACGTCGTATCCGACCTTCAGGAAGGCGTGATGAAGACCCGGATGCAGCCGATCGGCAATGCCTGGGCCAAGCTGCCGCGCATCGTGCGCGATCTGTCGATCGAGCTGGGCAAGAAGATCGACCTGGTCATGAAAGGTGCGGATACGGAGCTCGACCGTCAGGTTCTGGAGCTGATCAAGGATCCGCTGACGCACATGGTTCGCAACTCCGCCGATCACGGTCTTGAAACGCCCGAGGAACGCGTTGCGGCGGGCAAGCCCGAAACCGGCAAGATCATCCTCAACGCCTATCATGAAGGCGGTCATATCATTATCGAGATTTCCGACGATGGGCGCGGCCTGGCGGTCGAGAAGCTGAAGAAGAAGGTGCTGGAAAACGGTCTCGCCACCGAAGCCGAGCTCGAGTCCCTGAGCGAGCAGCAGATCCAGAAGTTCATCTTCAAGGCCGGATTCTCGACTGCAACCGAGGTCACTTCGGTCTCCGGGCGCGGCGTCGGCATGGACGTAGTGCGGACCAATATCGAGAAGATCGGCGGCACGATCGAGCTCAGCTCGACGGAAGGCAAGGGCACGGTCTTTACCATCAAGATTCCCTTGACCCTGGCCATCGTCTCGGCACTGATCGTCGAATGCGGCGGCGAACGGTTTGCGATTCCGCAGATCAGCGTTCTCGAGCTGGTCCGCACGCGCGCCGATTCCGAGCACTCGATCGAACATATCAGCGACACGCCGGTACTGCGCCTGCGCAATCGCCTGCTGCCGCTGGTCGATCTGCGCGAATTGATGAAACTGAACCCGCCCCATAGGCCGCAGAGCGATGACGGTGAAGAAGATCCCAAGGCCCACAGCATCGGCGCCGACAATTTCATCGTCGTCACCCAGGTCGGCAGCTACACGTTCGGAATCATCGTTGATCGCGTTTTCGACACTGAGGAAATCGTCGTCAAGCCGGTGGCGCGTATTCTGCGCGACAACCAGATGTTCTCCGGCAACACCATCCTCGGCGACGGCAGCGTGGTGATGATCCTCGACCCCAACGGCATCGCCGCGGCGACCGGCGAGGTCCAGCTTGCCGAGGAAAACAGCGACGTGATGGCAGAACGCCATGCGGCGCGCCGGGAAGAGTTGACGGCCATGCTGGTGTTCCGCGCCGTCGACGAATCGCCCAAGGCGGTGCCGCTGGGTCTGGTCGCCCGTCTTGAGGAGATCGACCTGTCCAAGGTCGAATCGTCGAACGGTCAGAACGTGGTCCAGTACCGCGGGCAACTCATGCCGCTGGTCCAGATGGAAGGCGCCAAGCCGCTGGCCAAGGAGGGACGGCAGCCGGTTCTGGTGTTCTGCGACCGCGACCGGACCATGGGCCTGATCGTCGACGAGATCGTCGACATTGTCGAAGAGCGAATGAATGTCGAGCTGACCTCGCAACGCCCCGGCTTCGTCGGCAGCGCCATCATCGGGGGACATGCCACCGACATCGTCGATGTCGCCCATTACCTGACCATCGCCTTCAGGGACTGGTTCGGCGGCGAGCCGGTGGATTCGTTCGATACCGAAAAGCAGACCCGGATTCTGCTGGTCGATGACAGCCCGTTCTTCCGCAACCTGCTGTCGCCGCTTCTGTCGGTTGCCGGCTATGACGTGACGACGGTCGAAAGCGCCAGCGCCGCTCTCCAGCTCTGCGAACAGGGCGAAACCTTTGACGTCATCATCTCCGACATCGAAATGCCGGGCATGAACGGTTTCGAGTTCGCCGAGGCGATCAAACAGGACAGCCGCTGGGCCGATGTGCCTCTGGTCGCGTTGTCGTCGTTCGCGACACCGCGCGACTTGGCGCGCGGTCGGGCCGTCGGTTTCCGCGACTATGTCGCAAAGAGCGACCGCGAGGCGTTGTTGACATCCTTGCATGAGACACTGGCCGAAATTCGAGGTGCGGCATGACACGGAAGAACAGCACCGAATCCGAACGTTCCTCCCCCGGTCTCGGCGGCGCCGAGGAAACGCAGGATTTCGTGACTTTCACCATCGCCAAGCAGCTTTTCGGCATCCCCGTGCTGAAGGTGCAGGATGTTCTTGCATCCTATCAGATCACGCGGATTCCCTTGGCACCGCCTGAAATCATGGGTTCGCTGAATCTGCGTGGACGGGTGGTGACGGCGATCGACATGCGCGCACGCCTTGGTCTTCCGCCGCGCGAGGACGGGGCGGAGACGATGAGCATCGTCGTCGAACACGACGGCGAGCTCTACAGCCTGGTCGTCGATGCGGTGGGCGAAGTCCTGGCACTGCCGTTCAGCGCCTTTGACCGCAATCCACCGACCCTTGATCCTGCATTCCGAGCCTTTTCCGACGGCATTTACCGTCTGGACGACCAGCTGCTCGTCGTCCTCGATGTCAATCGTCTTCTCGATTACGGGCGCAGTGAAGCAGCCTGAAGGATGCCGGAGGATATTTGTGCCGTCGGCGAAGAATCTTCCGGAAACAGATCCGACGGGCCGGTGTGCAGTGTGGAGTGAACTGCGATGAAGAGCTGCTTGATCGTCGATGATTCGAAAGTCGTACGTATGGTCGCGCGGAAGATTCTCGAAGCTCTCGACTTCGAGATCGGAGAGGCGGCCGATGGCGAGGAAGCTTTGAGCGCATGCCGCAACAGCATGCCCACCGTCGTGCTTCTGGACTGGAACATGCCGGTCAAGTCGGGCATCGAGTTCCTGCGCGAACTCAGAGCCATGCAGGGCGTGGAGCAGCCGAAGGTCGTGTTCTGCACGACCGAGAACGATATCGCCCACATCCAGGAAGCGCTGGAAGCCGGCGCCGATGAGTACATCATGAAACCGTTCGACAGCGAGATCATCGAATCGAAGCTGGTTCAGGTCGGCGTTCTTTGACCGGCGGCCGCACGCGACGGGAATCATGAAGGGTTAGCAGGATGGACAGGGTCCGGTATGGGGTTTGAAGCACCATTTCGCGTCATGGTCGTCGACGACTCCGCGGTTATTCGCGGATTGCTGACCAAGGCGCTCAACGCCGATCCGCAGATCGAGGTCGTGGCCTCGGCATCGAACGGCGAACTCGCTCTCAAGGCGCTCGAAAAGCACGATATCGAACTCGTCGTTCTCGACATCGAAATGCCGGTGATGGACGGCATGACCGCGCTGCCGCTGTTGTTGAAGGCGAAGCCCGGCATTCAGGTCATCATGGCCTCGACCCTGACCCGCAAGAATGCCGAGGTCAGCCTGCGCGCCATGGCGCAGGGAGCGGCGGATTACGTCGCCAAGCCGACGTCGACGTCGGAAATCTTTTCGGCCGACGACTTCCAGCGCGAGCTGACCGACAAGATCAAGGCCGTGGCCGGTGCGGCCCTGCGGGCGCTGGCACGGCGCGGAGGCGGTGCCGCCGACCAGGCGCCGGCGCGCCCGGATGATGCCGGAGCCCTCGGCGCGAAGCGGGTGAAAGAGGCGCCTGTGTCGCCGCCGCCGACCTCGATCAAGTTGCGCCCGGCACCGGGCCGGCCGCCCGAAATCATCGCGATCGGCAGCTCGACCGGCGGCCCGCAGGCCCTGCTGAGCGTTCTGTGCGGTCTTGGCAAGGACATCCGCCAGCCGATCCTCATCACCCAGCACATGCCGGGAACGTTCACCGCTCTGCTTGCCGAGCACATCGCACGGGCGACCAGTGTTCCCTGTTCCGAAGGCCGCGATGGTGAGGCCATCGTCCCGGGCCACATCTATCTGGCGCCGGGCGACTATCACATGGTGGTGGAGCGCGGGGCCGAAGGCAATGTCATCCGCCTCAACCAGAACCCGCCGGTCAATTTCTGTCGCCCCGCCGTGGACCCGATGCTGCACAGCATGGCGCCCATCTACGGATCGCGGCTGCTGGTCATCATTCTGACGGGCATGGGGCACGACGGATGCGACGGCGCCGCCGCCGTGACCCGGGCCGGCGGCAGCGTCATCGCCCAGGACGAAGCGACAAGCGTCGTCTGGGGAATGCCCGGAGCAGTGGCAACGGCCGGCCTCTGTTCCGCTGTTCTCCCGTTACCGGAGATAGCTCCCTATGTTCGTAAACTGGCCGTGAGGTCTGCGGCATGAATGTCAGCGACTTCGAATTCATCGCAAAGCTCCTGAAAGACCGGAGCGGTCTGGCCCTGACCAAGGACAAGGCCTATCTTCTGGAAAGCCGGCTCAACCCGGTGGCCCGGAAGTGGAACTTTGCCGGCATCGACGAACTGATCCAGGCGCTGCGCACCGGCAAGGACGAGAAGCTCACGGTCGACGTCGTTGAAGCGATGACGACCAACGAATCGTTCTTCTTTCGCGACCAGCGCCCGTTCGAGCAGTTCAGGACGATCGTTCTGCCCTATCTGCTGGAGCACCGGGCGGCGCAGAAGTCGTTCCGGGTGTGGAGTGCGGCGTGTTCGTCGGGGCAGGAGCCCTATACCTTGGCCATGATCCTCAAGGAGGAGGCGGCGAAGCTGGCCGGGTGGCGGGTCGAGATTCTGGCCACCGATCTGTCGAGCGAGATTCTCGACAAGGCGCGTGAAGGGCTGTACTCGCAGTTCGAGGTGCAGCGCGGCCTGCCGGTCTCGCTCCTGGTCAAGTATTTCAAGCAGGTCGGCGATCGCTGGCAGATCAGCGACGAGCTGCGTAGCATGGTCCAGTACCGCCCGTTCAATCTGCTCGACAATCCGGCCAGCCTGGGTCGCTTCGATGTCATCTTCTGCCGCAACGTGCTAATCTATTTCGATCCCCCGACCAAGGCCAAGGTTCTGGACAACATCGCCCAGCAGATGGCCCCCGACGGTTTTCTCTACCTCGGCGGTGCGGAGACGGTGATCGGTACCACCGACCGGTTCGAGCCGATGCCGGGACAGCGGGGAATCTATACCCTGACGAAAGCGAACGCCGCTGCCAAGGTCAAGGCCGCGGGGTGAAATCCGCCAAGCCGGACGGACGGCCGCGGGCGAGCTGATCTCCGATTCCCCAGTGTTCCGGTTGCCGCCACTTTGATCCCGTCGCCGGTGGCGACTGCGTTTCGCGGCCATCGCGATCATCTTCATGGCGGAGAAAAACCAGGGACGCGCCCGATACCTGCCGGGCGCGTCCCCTGGTTCATGATCCGGCTTCGATGTGAGCCCAATGCGGGGTGGATCACGCTCACCCACGTATCGTGAACGCGCGTGCCCTCACCCGTATTTCGTCAGCTTGCAACCGCCTGATGCGGGGTCTCTGCTTTTTCGCTTTCCTGGTTGGGCGCCGGGTCGCGCAGGACGTAGCCGCGGCCCCAGACGGTCTCGATGTAGTTTTCGCCCCCGGTCGCCGCCGTCAGCTTTTTGCGCAGCTTGCAGACGAAGACGTCGATGATCTTCAGTTCCGGTTCGTCCATGCCGCCGTAGAGATGGTTCAGGAACATCTCCTTGGTCAGAGTCGTGCCCTTGCGCAACGACAGCAGTTCCAGGATGCCGTATTCCTTGCCGGTCAGATGCAGCGGCTGTCCGTTCACCTCGACCGTGCGCGTATCCAGGTTCACGGTCAGCTTTCCGGTCTTGATGATCGAGTCCGAATGCCCTTTCGAGCGCCGGACGATTGCCTGGATGCGCGCGATCAGTTCGCGTTTGTCGAATGGTTTGGTCAGATAGTCGTCGGCGCCGACGCCCAGACCCTTGATCTTGTCGTCGAGTCCGTTGAGGCCGGACAAGATGAGGATCGGCGTCTTTACCCGCGCGGCGCGCAGTCGGCGCAGCACCTCGTAGCCGTCCATGTCCGGCAGCATGAGGTCGAGAATGATAATGTCATAGTCGTAAAGCTTGCCGATTTCGAGGCCATCTTCGCCCATGTCCGTCGTATCGCAGACGTAGCTTTCCGACCGCAGCATCATCTCGATGCTCTGCGCCGTCGTCGGGTCGTCCTCGACTAGAAGCACTCTCATGAGTCCAATCCTGATGCGTTAGTTCCCTTGGGTACTGCCGGTATTAACCATTTTGCGTGTCTTTTATTAACAAACCCTTATCGGGGCAAGTTAAATTTCATATTGTTTTACGCTACTTTAAAACGCCTTGCTCATACTCCTCCACGGGCTGCAGAAAAAGCCCGCAATCCGGGGGGCAGACAAGATGGAAGAGCCGATCAAGATTCTTCTCGATGAAATCGACCGGCTTCCTGAAGTGCGGCTGTACGGCCGCGTGGCCAGTGTGCTGGGCATGATGATCGAAGTCGCCGGACTGGAGCGCGAGCTTTCCGTCGGCGACCGCTGTGTGGTGCGTGCGCGTGGCGACCACAGCGTGATGTGTGAGGTGGTGGGCTTTCGCCAGGGGCGCACTCTGTTGCTGCCCTTCGGGGCGGTCGAAGGGATCGGCCTCGGATGCCGGGCCGAGATGATGCGTGCGGAGGCGGCCATCTGGCCGAGCGAGGCTTGGCTCGGGCGCGTCGTCAACGCCCTGGGAGAACCGATCGACGGCAAGGGACCGCTGCCATCCGGGACCGTGCCGTGTCCTTTGCGCCGCCCGCCGCCGCCGGCCCACCGTCGCAACCGCGTCGGTCCCAAGATCGACCTCGGCGTGCGTGCGCTCAATACCTTCCTGACCTGCTGTCGCGGCCAGCGCATGGGTATCTTCGCCGGCTCCGGTGTCGGCAAATCGGTGCTGCTGTCGATGCTGGCGCGTTACACTGCGTCCGACGTCAATGTCATCGGACTGATCGGTGAACGCGGCCGCGAGGTGCAGGAATGGCTGGAGGACGATCTGGGTCCCGAAGGTCTGGCCCGTTCGGTGGTGGTGGTGGCGACCTCCGACGAGCCGCCGTTGATGCGCCGTCAGGCGGCCTACATGACGCTGGCTATCGCGGAATACTTCCGCGATCAGAGCCGTGATGTCCTGTGTCTGGTCGATTCGGTGACCCGTTTTGCCATGGCCCAGCGCGAGATCGGCCTGTCGGCGGGAGAGCCGCCGGCAAGCAAGGGCTACACGCCATCAGTGTTCGCTCAACTGCCGCAGCTTCTGGAACGCGCCGGTCCCGGCATCAACGGAGGTTCGATCACCGGGCTGTTTACGGTTCTGGTCGAAGGCGACGACCACAACGAACCGATTGCCGATGCCGTGCGCGGCATCCTGGACGGACAGGTGGTGCTCGACCGCGCGATCGCCGAACGCAATCGCTATCCCGCCATCAACATTCTGCGCAGCGTCTCGCGTACCATGCCGGGGTGCAATTCCGAGGCCGAGAACGAACTCGTCGGGCGCGCCCGAACGTTGCTCGCCACCTACGAGAACATGGCGGAACTGATCCGCATCGGCGCCTACAAGCGCGGCAGCGATCCGGCCATTGACGAGGCCATCCTCTATCAGCCGCAACTCGAAGCGTTCCTGGCTCAGGCCAAGGGCGAACGCAGCGACCTTGCTACCGGCTATGCCGAACTGGCCAGGATTCTCAACATGCCGTGGCCGCCGCAAGGGGCGGGGGCACAAACGGTGACCAACGGATCCGATCGGTCATGACTACGTTTGACAGCCTGGTCCGGCTGCATACCTGGCAGCTCAACGAAAAGCGTCAACGCCTGGTTGGACTCGAGGAACTGGTTGAGCGCATGCGCGCCGATCTGGCGGCCCTGGAAGCGGACCTGGCAAGCGAGCAGCGGGCGGCGGGCGCTTCGATGGAAGGAACGATGGCGTTCCCCGCCTTCGTCGCTGCGGCGCTCGAACGGCGCAAGCGATTGCGCCAGACGATCGCCGAGTTGGAAAAGGCGGTCGATTCGGCGCGCGAAGAAGTGCGGGCCGCGTTCGAGGAACTGAAGGCGTATGAACTGGCCCGCGACAAATACGCCCGCGATGAACGTCTACGCCTGAGCCGGCGCGAGCAGGCGGACCTTGACGAACTGGGGGCCACCATGCATCGACGTCGCCGCAGCGCAGGCGAGGAGTGAACAGGCGCCTCGCCGCCGGCGACAGCGGAAAGAGGCCCTCAAACCGTCAGTCCACCGTGATCGGCCGGCGCGATGTCGGGAACCGGCATCAGGCGCCAGTCGCGCGAAACGTGGAACGTGATCGTTCCCGCATTGCCGACGCCGTCGTTGGCGTCCTGGAAGATGGTGCGGATGTCCTCGCGCATCGCCGCGGGCAGGGGCTGGCGCGTGCGCAGGATCAGGTCGAAGCGGCGTGCCCGGACCAGGCCGTCAAGCTGCATCTCGCCCAGGCGTGACATCTCGACTTCGAGCAGAAACCGGGTCGCGTCTGCGTTCTTGCCGTCATGGCCATCGCGTTTCTTGTCGCGGCGGCGCAGAAACAGGCGCACCTGCTGCACGGCGTGGCCGTCCCACAAAGGGATCGCCAGTAGCCGCCAGTCGCCGCCGGCACCATCGGCCAGCCGGGCAAGATGGCTGAAATCGGCGTTCAGACGATCGACCAGTTGCCCGCGTCCGGCGTTTCTGAGGGCGTCGAGCGTGCGCCCGCCGAGCCAGCGGCCGAGGTCGCCGCCGCTCAATGCCGACAGGAAAAACAGAATGCCGGCGCTCAGATGCGCTCCGATGCGGGGAATCGCATCGGGAACCGATCCGACGGCCATCCCGGGATCGCCCGCATGTCCGGCCGTCGCAGTTCCATGGCGCAGGGCCTCGATCGCTTCCTGAAGGGCGGGCCAGGCATAGCCGAGGACCTGCGGCGG
>RFLL01000183.1 GCA_003693905.1 Alphaproteobacteria bacterium | reverse complement strand
GTGCAGCCTCCAATGGCCCACCTCGTGCGCGACGGTGAAGTTGTACCGCCCGCGTAGGTGCGGAAACTTGTGTGGGTCGAGCGAGGAGTCGATGCGGATCGTGCCGTCGTTGAACCAGATGGCACCCATGACATCGTGCCCGCCGAATTGCGACCGCAGGTCCACGATCTCGAACGGCAACAGTAGATGGATCTCCACCAGCTCATCGAGCGGGATCGGCACGCTGATCTCGTGTCCTTTCTCCGCCCATTCGTCAAGCAGGAGCTTTGCCTCCCGCTCGATCTGCTTCTCGTGCAGGAACTTCACGCGGTGCTTCTGGTACGAACCGGAGGCCATCAGTCTTCGCCCCCCCTGCCCTTGCGCTCTGCATCGGCGATCAGTTTCTTGAGCTGTTCGGGGGTGAGATTCTTCGCGGCACGGAGAAGCGCCGGCATCTGCTCCGGGTCCTTGAGGATGATATTCTTGACGTCCTCGGGCATGCGACCGGCCAGTGCGATCCAGTGGTCCGGGTCGGCGCCCAGCAGCTCCGCCATCTTCCGGACGCGCTCGGCGGCGGGGGCATACTCCGCCTTCCCGGTTTCGACGAGCGACAGGTATGTCGGACTGATGTCCACCAGCTCGGCGAACTTCCGCAGGCTGAAACCCTTCTCGATCCGCCGCCCGCGGAGGACAGAACCGAAATGCTGGATGGGGTCGCTCATGCAGTCGTACTCGCCTTGACCCGGACATGGGCTGGCGTTTAGGATATACTGCACATGACCGACGGGTCAAGAGGTCTAGAGGCCTCTCTTGCCGCGATAGCGGAGTCGGCAGACGCTCCAGAGCGCGGTGGCACCCTGGAATCGAGGATTTTCATCGCATCCACGAGGACGACAGCATGAAGAGTCTAAAATCCCTGTGCGTGCCGCGAGACAGCGTCTTCGACGCATCGAAGCGTGACACCGTACTAAACCTCTCCCGACTGATCGACAACAAGATCGATGCGGATTCATTCTTTGCCGAGAACTACGTCACAGATGGCATGCGGACGTTACTTCAGGAGGCGTTCCGCCGCTTGACCGGTGAATCCGAACAGGCAGTCTTTAAGCTTACCCAGGCGATGGGCGGTGGTAAGACGCACAATCTGATCACGCTCGGCCTGCTTGCGAAGCACGCTGAGAAGCGGGCGAGTGTGCTCAAAGGTCTTCCGCCATCCAGCGAACTCCCTGAGGTGCGTGTAGTTGCATTCTCGGGTCGTGAATCCGACATCCCGCACGGCATCTGGGGGGAGATTGCGCAGCAACTCGGAAAGCACGAAGCGTTCAAGGACTACTACCAGCCGCTCAAGGCGCCGGGTCGTTCTGCCTGGGTGAACCTGCTGAAAGGCCAACCGACGCTCATCCTCCTTGACGAGTTGCCGCCCTATCTGGACAACGCCAAAGCAACCTCGGTCGGAAACTCCGACCTCGCGAAGGTGACGAGCACCGCATTAACGAATCTGTTCGAAGCCGTCGCCGAGGATGAACTGCCACAAGTCTGTGTCGTGCTGACGGACCTCGTCGGGACATACGCCGAAGCGAGCGACCAGATCAAGCACGTGCTGGACCAGCTCCAAGATGAAGCCCAGCGCCATGCGATGGACCTGACACCGGTCCGGATCAATACAGACGAGTTCTACCAGATCATCCGGAAGAGACTCTTCAAGGAGCTTCCGAAAGAGCAGGACATCACGGAAATCGCCCAGGGCTACGCCAAAGCCATCCGCGAAGCCAAGCAGATGGACATCACGGCACAGTCACCGGAGCAGTTTGCACAGCTCATTCAGGCGAGTTACCCCTTTCACCCGGCAATCAAGGACTTGTACGCGCGGTTCCGGCAGAATCCAGGCTTCCAACAGACGCGTGCACTCATCCGGTTGATGCGGATCATCGCGTCGAGGCTTTGGGAATCCGGCCAAGCGGATTCTCGGTACCTGATCTCCGTGCACGACATCGATCTCAACGACGCCGAGACGCTTTCCGAAATCCGGCAGATCAACCCCAATCTTGAAAACGCGATTTCGCACGACATTGCGAATCAGGGGAATTCCGTTGCCGAGGTCATGGACCAGAACATCGGCTCGAATGACGCCACCGATGCTTGCCGTCTGCTGTTCATGGCATCGCTGGCTAATGTGCCGAACGCTGTGCTCGGACTTTCCATCGCAGAGCTTGTGGCATACCTCTGCGCCCCCGGCCGCAACCTCGCGAAGCTCAAGGGCGAAGTGCTTGAAAAGCTCGCCACCGCGGCTTGGTATCTGCACTCCAACCGCGACGGAAAACTATTCTTTAAGAACACGGAGAACCTTAACGCCAAGCTGGAATCGCTCGCCAAGGCCTATGTCCGCGAACAGTCGCTCAAGGAACTCCGTGAACGCTTGGACACCCTATTCGCACCCTCGACTTCATGGTGCTACCAAAGCGTCCTGGCCCTACCGGCTATCGATGAGATCGATCTTGTCGTTGACAAAGTCACGCTCGTCATTTCCGAGCCGTATGTCGGACAGGGGCTGAATCCCCAGCTCCGCGCGTTCTGGGACCAGACGACCTTCAAGAACCGCGTCTGCTTCCTCACAGGCTCTCGGAACACATTCGAGAGCCTGCTTGAGAGTGCCAAGCGGCTCAAAGCGGTACAGCACATCATCGAGGAGATGAACGCAGAGAAGGTGCCAGCCACTGACCCACAATACAAGCAAGCCGATGAACTCAAGGACCGCATTCTCCAGCAGTTCCTGTCTGCGGTGAAAGAGACATTCTCGACGCTCTGGTATCCAACCCGCCAGGGGAGCTCGGACGAACTCGCCAGCGCCGACTTCCTGATGAAGTTCGAGGGCAACAAGTACAACGGTGAAGACCAGATCATCCAGGCCCTCAAGGACAAGATGAAGTTCACGGAGGAGGTCACCGGCGACACCTTCCGCAAGAAGATCGAGGCCCGACTGTTCACCCAGCCCCAGATGCTCTGGTCCGAGGTTAAGAAGCGGGCCGCGATGAACCCGCAGTGGCAGTGGCACCGTCGCGACGCCCTTGATGCGATGAAAGACGATCTGGTACACCGCGAAGTCTGGCGAGAAGACGCCGGCGGTTATGTCGATCGTTCGCCCCCGCCTCCGAAGACGACGAGCGTCCAGCACCGCGAGCTCAGCCGCGACGATGACACTGGCGAAGTCATCCTCAAAGTCACCCCGGTTCATGGCGACACCGTCTATGCCGAAGTCGGCGGGGAGGCGACAACCGCGTCCTTCAAGGTCAAGAACGGCGAGTACCGCACCTCAGAAATGGAAGTTTCTTTCCTCGCGGTGGATTCAACCGGCACCCATCCCACCGGCCCAGCCGTAACCTGGAAGAACCGCGTTACCCTCAAGCACCGTATCTTCTCGGGCAGAAACGGAGACCGGATGCTCGAGCTAAAGGCCGCGCCCAACAAGCACGGCAAAACCGAGATCCGCTACACCACCGACGGTTCCAGCCCCATGATTTCGGGCGGCACCTACGACGAGCCTATCGCCCTGAAACCCGGCACCCCGTTCGTGCTGGCCTACGCCGTCTGTGATGGGATCGAGTCCGAGGTTGAGCAGATCACACTCGACTGGTCCAAGGATGACCTCGAGGACGAGCCGATCGACCCCGGCAAGCCCGCCATTTGGAAGCGCCGCCACGAATACTACATCACCCAGGAGTCGTACGACTTCGTTGAACGCCTCAAGAAACACGAGGCCTGCGCGAGTGGCATCCGCATCAATGTCACGGGCGATCGCTGGGCCGAACTCTCATTGCACGAGAAGGTCGAGCTGTCCGCCATCGATCTGCGAGAGGCCATCGAAGTCGTGCGCAAGCTTCCCGGTGGTGGGCAACTCGGTATCGAAGCGAACATGATCCACTTTCCCACCGGACAGGGCTTGCTTGATTGGGTCAATGAGATCAAAACTGAAATCAAGCCGGGCGAGGTCGTCCAGTGATGCTGACACAGGTGCGTATGTCAAAGCGAGCGGAAAAGACGGCGACGGAAACCCTGAGAGGGGCCTTCGGCTTCGATCCCGACGAGGCCACCGCTTACTTCCTCGTCCATGTCCCTCGCTCCAACGCGCAGCCCGTCGAGGTCAGCGAGCACCTCTCCTGGAACCCCGAACGCATCACCCTCGCCGCTCACTACGGCGAGCGCGACGACGGGCAGGTCCGCTGCCGCCTCGCCCGCCCGAAGTGGAACGAGATCGCCGATGTCGTCCGCGCCGAGTTCAACGCGAGGCTCAAGCGCGAGGGCAGGCGCCCCGGCCGCTGGAAGGCCGGCTTCAACCCCGTCACCCGCCTCCTCGGCAAAGAACTCACGGTCCTGATGTGGGCCATCGAGGACGCCGACCCTGCGACCATCCCCATAGCCATCGCCAACTGGCAAGGCCTCACCCCGGAGGAGCGCTGGTGGCTCTACACCATGACCGCCGCCGCCACGGGCAACGCGATCACCGATCGCGGCCGCGGGTGGCGCAAGGCCCTCCGCTTCGCCCTGACCGAAAATCCGGTCACCGGTCGCCATGTCGAGCAGCCGGTCGTGCCCGAGTTCTTCCGCCTCGTCTCCGAGACGCCGGCCATCTCGGGCGAGGACGCCCCCATGCCCGACCAACCCACGGGTGTCGATTCAGACGACGACCGCCCCTCCACGATCAAGCGGGAGACCGACACCGCCGAGATCCTCAAACCCGCCCGCAAAACCACAAAGAAATCCACGAAGGCAACCGGCAAAAAGACAACCCGCAGGAAGAAGAGCACGTGACCATAAGCAGCACCAGCAAACCCGCCATCGAAGTCAAGCCCAAGCGGGCCACCCCGCTCGGCGACACCTGCTTCATGGAGACACAGTTCCCCGTCTCCAAGATGAGCAAGGAGTCCTACACAGAGCGAAAGGCGGTTGCCGGGCAGACGCTCACCGGTCTTGGCAAGTGGTGGGGACGCAAGCCGCTCGTGCTCTGCCGAGCGACCATCCTCGGGCTGCTGCTGCCCGCGACCGATGACCCGCAGATGGACCGGGAGGTATTCCTCCGCCTCATGACCATGGACGACGACGGCATGCTCCGCCGGATGAAGTCCATCCCGCAGAAGGTCATCTTCGCCAAGCTCCCGCCCGCGGACCGGGCCAGGTACTTCAAGCCCGATTCCACCGAGAAGAAGGCCGCCTTCAAAAAGGGCATCAAGAAGGATGTCAAGACATCCCTCGCCCGCCGCGCTTTCCTCTCGATGTCCTACGACGAGCGTCTGAAGTACTGCGTCCGCCCGGAACAGATCAACGGCCCCTCCGAATCCTCGTGGAAGGTCATCAACGCCCACCTCGGCACATCCGCCTCAACACTTCCCGAACTGGTCGCCCAGCTCGGACAGCGCCGCTTCGGGCGCGTGCCCCGGGTCGGCGATTCCTTCTGCGGCGGCGGGTCGATCCCCTTCGAGGCCGCACGCATCGGCTGCGAGGCGTACGGCAGCGACCTCAACCCCGTCGCCGCCCTGCTCACCTGGGCCGCGCTCAACATTGTCGGCGGCGGCGAGGAAGTCGCCAAAGAGGTGCAGAAGGCGCAGCGTGAGGTCTACGAGGCCGTCGATCGGCAGATCACCGAGTGGGGCATCGAGCATCGCGAGCCCGCCCCAGACACCGGCCGACGCTGGCGAGCCGACGCCTACCTGTACTGCACCGAGTGCACCTGCCCCGAGTGTGGCTGGCGGGTCCCGATGGCTCCGTCGTGGGTGATCGCAGAAAAGACCAATGTCATCGCAAAGCTCATCCCGGACGAGCGGAGCAAGCGATACGATTTCGAGGTGATGGAACACGTATCAACTGAGGAGCTTGAAGCCG
>RFLL01000182.1 GCA_003693905.1 Alphaproteobacteria bacterium | reverse complement strand
GGCCTTGACCGCGCCTTGCGTCGCCCCCTGGATGCCGGCGATCTGGGCGCTGATCTCTTCGGTCGCCTTGGCGGTCTGATTGGCGAGGTTCTTGACCTCGCTGGCGACCACCGCGAAGCCCTTGCCGGCATCGCCGGCGCGCGCGGCCTCGATGGTCGCGTTGAGCGCCAGCAGGTTGGTCTGCTCGGCGATGTCGGTGATCAGGCCGACCACCTCGCCGATCTTGGCCGCGGCTTCGGCCAGTCCCTGGATCATTTCGTCGGCGCGGCCGGCTTCTTCGACCGCGTCCTTGGAAATGGTCGTCGACTGCTGTACCTGGCGCCCGATTTCGCTGACGGAGGCCAGCAGCTCTTCGGCCGCGGCGGCGACCGTGCGCACGTTGGTGGAGGCTTCCTCCGCCGCCGCCGCGACCGTGGTCGCCCGGGCGTTGGTCTGGTCGGCCAGTGTCGACATGCTTTGCGCCGACGCCTGCATTTCGGCGGCGGCGGAGCTGACCGTCTGGACCACGCCGCCGACACTGGTCTCGAAATCGTCGGCCAGGTTGTTCATCAACCGCCGCTTTTCTTCTTCGGCCCGGTGGTCGGCTTCTTCCTGTTCCTTCTTCAGGCGCTCGACCTCGATGGCGTTGTCCTTGAAGACCTGAACCGCGGCGGCCATGGCGCCGATCTCGTCCGTGCGATCCCGGGCCGGGATCTCGACGCTGAGGTCGCCGTCGGCAAGGTTTCTCATGACACCCGTCAGCAGGCGGATCGGCCGTGCCGCGAGATCGCCGAAGAAGTAACCGAGCACGAGGGTAAGGGCGAGCAGGCCGGCGCCGACGAAAAACACCGTCATCACCATGCCGTCCCACACCGCATAGGTTTCCTTGACCGGAATCTGGACCAGGGTCGACCAGCCGAGGCCGGGATAGTCATAGGCCCCGGTGCTGCGCGCATAGCCCGTCGCCTGCTCGGTCTTCTTGCGGGTGTGTGTCGTAACCATCCACCCGCTTTCACCCTTGATGGCGCGTTGGGCGGCTTCGAGACCCTCGTCGGCGAGATTCAGGGTGCCGATGACGTTGAAGTCACGCTTGTAATCGGCCAGCCCCGAGAAGCCTCTGCCCACCGGGTCATAGTCGACCAGGATGCGTCCTTCGGGATCGAGGACCGTGATCCCGGCATTTTTCATGCCGTCTTTGGCCAGATCATCATAGAAATCGGCGACGATTTCCTCGATGAGGCCGAAATCGGCGAAATTCACCCACACGGCGATCAGCTTGCCGGTGCCGTCCTTGACCGGGGCCGCAAACGGAATGACATAGCCGTCACCGCCGGTAATGCGGGCGACATCCGGGTTGATGCTCGGCGGCTCGACGACGGTGCCGGTGAAGCCGTTCGGCCCTTCCAGGAATTCACCGGCGATCACCTTTTTGAACCATGGGGCATCGGCGAAGGACTTTTCGTAGAGGCTGTCAGTGTCGACCGGGTTGCCCGATGAATCGACCGAGTTGACGGCCAGGACCTCACCCTTCTTCGATATCAGCAGCATCAGGTCGTAGATGCCGTATCCGGTCGCGTAGCCGTTCATGGACCGGATCAGCGCGTTGTCCGGCGACGGGTTGCGCCAGTACATCGGGTCCCGGGCCGCGGCGTTGAGGCCGAATGCCTGGACGTCGCCGTAGCGTTCGAACAGGTTGCGGTCGATGACCTCGTTGATCTGGGTCGCCGTCAGGGCAACCCGGGTGCTCATGAAATCCTTGAACTTGTCTTCGTGGCTCTCGACGATGGCGAAGATCGCGGCCGCCGGCACGATGCCGAACGCCAACAGCAGAAGAACGATCTTGCCGCGAATGCCGAGCCGGCCCTTTCGGGTCGGTGACGGCGACTCGTCGCCTTCGGTCGGGCTACGGGAGAAAAGAGTTCCGAGTGAAAGTTTCATCGCCTTTGAACCTCACACACCCGATATTTTTGCATGCGTTTGTATGTGCACGTGAGCGCCGGGCGCGCATCCTGACGGGATAGTGTGAAACCATTATTAATTCTAAACGAATGATTGTTGTCCCTATCTCATTACAATTACATGTAGAAATTCTCATGCGGGCGATGGAAAAAGTGCCGGATCCGACCATCGCGAACGGTACGGGGGCCGTGCGGGATCGGCGCGCGGATGCCGCGTTCCCGCGGTTGCATGCATCCCGTGGCGTGCTTCCGGGGAGATCGGCCGCCCATCCGTTCGAGACTAAACTTTGACCGTGCGGTCAGGTATGATGCGATCGGACATGATCCGGGCCGGGCGGTGCCCGGGGCAGGGCACCGGGGCCTAGCACAGTCGAAACAGGCAATTGCGCGTGGCCGGAAACGGGGCCACGAAACGAAAAAGGGACGGCGAACCATGACCAAGGTCAAGGCAGGGCTCATTCAGATGAGCCTGAAGGGCGACACCGACATGTCGCCGGGCGAAATCCGCGAACGGATGATCGAGGCCCACCTGCCGCTGATCGACGAGGCGGGGCGGCAGGGGGTGCAGGTGCTGTGCATGCAGGAGGTGTTCACCCAGCCCTACTTCTGTCCCAGCCAGGACAAGAAGTGGTATGCGGCGACCGAGAAGGTGCCCGACGGGCCGACCGTGCGGCTGATGCAGGAGTACGCCAGGAAGCACTCGATGGTCATCGTGGCACCGATCTACGAAGAGGAAATTCCCGGCCTCTACTACAACACTGCGGCGGTGATCGACGCCGACGGGCGCTATCTCGGCAAGTACCGCAAGACCCACATCCCCCAGGTCGCCGGGTTTTGGGAGAAGTTCTTCTTCCGCCCTGGCAACAGCGGCTGGCCGGTGTTCGAGACCGCCTACTGCAAACTCGGCGTCTATATCTGCTACGACCGCCATTTCCCCGAAGGGTGGCGGGCGCTGGCGCTGAACGGCGCCGAATACATCGTCAATCCGTCGGCCACCGTGGCCGGCCTCAGCCAGTATCTGTGGGAGCTGGAACAGCCCGCGGCGGCGGCGGCCAACGGGGTCTTCATCGGTGCCATCAACCGCGTCGGCGTCGAGGCGCCGTGGAACATCGGCACCTTCTACGGCTCCAGCTACATCGTCAATCCGCGCGGCCAGATCGAGGCCCAGGCAAGCCCCGACAAGGACGAACTGCTGGTCCACGAGATGGACATGGATCAGGTGCGCGAGATTCGCGAGCTGTGGCAGTTCTTCCGCGACCGGCGGCCGGAAACCTACGGCATTCTGGTTGCCGACGGCGCCTTGCGCCGCGCTGCGGCTGCGGAATAGACATCGGGCGCCGGGCCGCGCAGCGCCAACCGGATGGAATGGGTAGCCCCGGGGCGGGTGGCCCCGGAGCACCCGTCCCTTGTCCGTTCCCGCCCTTGTCCGTTCCCGCCCTTATCCGTTTCCGTCCTCGGGCGACTTCTCCGGCGGGGCCTTGTCCGCGCCTTCGCCCACGACCTGGACATCCCCGGGCCCCCAGCCAAACTTGCTCGAGGCTCTCTTCGGCGGCCGCCTGTTCGAGGCATCCGCCGGCGATGGCAGGCCGAGGCCTTTCAGAACCATGTGGGTGATGAAGCGCCGGGCGGCCTCGAAGTCGGTGTCGTCGAGCGCTTCCTTGCCTTGAATCGCCGCCGCCTGGACCGCGAAATCGGCGTAGCTCTGGGTCATCGCCCACAGGGTGATGAACAGATGCACCGGCTCGATCGGGTCGATCTTGCCGTCGGCGATCCAGCGCCGCACGACACGGCTTTTTTCTTCCACGATCTCGCGCAACGGCCCGGCCAGGTAGGCGCGAATCTGCGGCGCCCCGGCGAGCAGTTCGCTGGCGAAGATGCGTGAAGCCAGCGGTCGCGTGCGGGTATAGTCGATCTTGCGGGCGATATAGTCGGACAGCGCCTGCGCCGGGTCGCTTTCGTCGGTGAAGTTGCGAACCGGCGTCAGCCACAGGCTGAGGATATTTTCCAGTACCGCCCGGTAGAGCGCCTCCTTGGTGCCGAAATAGTAGTGTACGTTGGCCTTGGGCAGGCCGGCGCGTTCGGCGATTTCCGCCGTCGTCGCGCCGTGAAAACCGAATTCGGCAAAAACCTCTTCCGCGGCCTGAAGAATTGCCGCCTCGTTGGCTTCGCGAAATTCGGCCCGGCGCCCGCCGCCGCCGTTTTGCCGGTTCCGGCCGTTGCGGCCGCCGCTGTCGTTGCCCGGGCCTGCGTTCTCCATCGTCACCTCGCTCGCCGATCCCGTTTCCCGCCCGTTTGCGGTCATGATCGTAAAACTTGACCGCTTGGTCAAACTTCGTTCAAACTTGCCCCAGCATAGCGCATTCCCAAGGTACAGATCGACCGGCGGGATCGGCTTCGGGAAGGCGCCCGTGCCAAACGACATAAAAGCACATAGAGCCTGGGGAGGCTTGTTGACGCATGAGCGATACCGAAGGTAGCGCGCCCGGGGATATCGCATCCGGACGGCTGGATCCGGAAACCCTGGCCAGGAACTTTGTAGACAAGCACCCGCCCCTCGACTTCAAGGGGGCCATCGTTGAAAGCAGCCGCTGCTACTTCTGTTTCGATGCACCGTGCGTGCAGGCGTGCCCGACCGGCATCGACATCCCCAGCTTCATCCGCAAGATCCAGACCGGCAACCTGAAGGGCTCGGCCCTCGACATCCTCAATGCCAACATCATGGGCGGCATGTGCGCCCGGGTGTGTCCGGTCGAGGAGTTGTGCGAGGAAGCCTGCGTACGCAACTTCGGTGAGCGTCAGCCGGTGCGCATCGGCGCCTTGCAGCGCTACGCCACCGATCATCTGATGGCGGCCGGGATTCAGCCGTTCCGCCGCGCCGCGCCCAGCGGCAGGCGCATTGCCGTGGTCGGTGCCGGCCCGGCCGGGCTGTCGTGCGCCCACCGTCTGTCGATGCTCGGCCACGAGGTCGTGGTGTTCGAGGCCAGGGACAAGCCCGGCGGGCTCAACGAGTACGGGATCGCCGCCTATAAGACGACCGGCGACTTCGCGCAGAAGGAGGTCGGCTTCATCCTGTCGCTGGGCGGCATCACGGTGGAAACCGGCAAGGCGCTGGGCCGCGATGTGCATCTGGTCGATCTGCGCCGCGACTTCGATGCCGTATTCATCGGCATCGGTCTGGGCGGGACCCGGGAACTGGGCGTCGACGGCGAGGATCTGGACGGCGTCGAGGATGCCGTGGCTTTCATCGAACGCCTGCGTCAGGCCGATGACCTGACGCAGGTGCCGATCGGCCGCCGGGTGGTGGTGATCGGCGGCGGCAACACCGCCGTCGACGCTGCCGTGCAGGCGCGTCTGCTCGGCGCCGAGGAGGTGACGCTGGTCTACCGCCGCGGTCCGCAGCAGATGGGCGCGACCTGGGTTGAGCAGGAATGGGCCCAGATCAACGGCGTGACGATCCGTCACTGGGCCATGCCGCGGCGTCTGATCGGCTTCAAGGGACAGGTCAAGGAGGTCGAGTGCGAACACACCCAGCTCGACGAAGCCGGGCGTCTTGTCGGCACCGGCGATACCTTCCGCCTGTTCGCCGATCAGGTGTTCAAGGCGATCGGGCAGAAGCTGGTGCCCGATCCGCTGATCGAAGATGCGCGCGAGACGTTGGAGATCGCCGGTGGGCGCATCGTCGTCAACGCCGAGCGGCAGACGTCGCTGCCCGACGTGTGGGCCGGCGGCGATTGCATCGAAGGCAGGGATCTGACCGTGGTCGCGGTCGAGGACGGCAAGGTCGCGGCGCACGCGATCGACCGCGCCCTGCGCGCATAAGCGCATAATAAGCGCATAATAGGAGGCGGGACATTTCGCGGAGGCTCGCCGCAATCAGCAGAGGCGAATCAGCAAGGGCGAAACCGCCCGGGAGTTGGATACGATGGCCGATCTGAGCTGTACCATCGCCGGTATCAAGTCGCCGAACCCGTTCTGGCTGGCTTCGGCGCCACCCACCGACAAGGAATACAACGTCGTGCGCGCCTTCAAGGCGGGCTGGGGCGGCGTCGTGTGGAAGACCCTGGGTGAGGACCCGCCGATCGTCAACGTCAGCTCGCGTTATGGCGCGCTGCATCTGGGTGACGACCGCATGGTCGGTTTCAACAACATCGAACTGATCACCGACCGCCCTCTGGAGGTCAATCTGCGCGAGATCAAGCAGGTCAAGCGCGACTGGCCCGACCGCGCTGTCGTCGTCTCGCTGATGGTGCCGTGCGAGGAGGAGGCGTGGAAACGAATCCTGGCTCGGGTCGAAGAGACCGGCGCCGACGGTGTCGAGCTCAACTTCGGCTGTCCGCACGGCATGAGCGAACGCGGCATGGGCTCGGCGGTCGGGCAGGTGCCCGAATACGTCGAGATGGTAACCCGCTGGGTCAAGGCCAACACGCGCATGCCGGTGC
>RFLL01000181.1 GCA_003693905.1 Alphaproteobacteria bacterium | reverse complement strand
CGTGCTCAGCGGTTTCGCCATCGGTTGCAGTGCCGGGTTCCTCGTCGCTCTGGTGGTCGACCGGGTGCCGTTCCTGCAGCGCGGCCTGCTGCCGCTGGGCAGCATGGTCGGCGCCATGCCCATCGTCGGGATCGCCCCGATCATGGTCATGTGGTTCGGCTTCGACTGGCCCTCGAAGGCAGCGGTGATCGTGGTCATGACCTTCTTTCCGATGCTGGTCAATACGCTGGCCGGCCTGCAGGCGACCGACCGCATCGTGCGCGATCTGATGCACTCCTACGGCGCGAGCGAGCTTCAGACCCTGGTCAAGCTGCGCCTGCCGGCCGCCCTGCCGTTCATTTTCAATGCTCTCAAGATCAATTCGACGCTGGCGCTGATCGGGGCCATCGTGGCCGAATTTTTCGGCACCCCGATCGTCGGCATGGGGTTTCGCATTTCGACCGAGGTTGGGCGCATGAATGTGGAGATGGTCTGGGCCACGATCGCCGTGGCGGCCGTATCCGGCTCGCTGTTCTATGGCAGCCTGGCCCTGATCGAACGGATGCTGACCTTCTGGCATCCATCCTACCGCAAGGGGGGCGGTTGATGAGGGCGCCGATGCCGGTATGCTTCCGGCGGCGCTTTGCATGTGTAGTCAAGGAACCAAACCGAATGGGAGGCTTTTCGACAATGAGAAAGACATTCACCGGCATCCTGACCGCCGCGGCGGTGGTCGGGTTGTCCGTTTCGGCCCAGGCGGCCGAAAAACTGACCCTGCAACTCAAATGGGTCACCCAGGCCCAGTTCGGCGGCTATTTCGTGGCCCAGGACAAGGGCTACTATGCCGATGAAGGGCTCGACGTCACGATCAAGCCGGGCGGTCCCGACATCAGCCCGGTGCAGGTACTGGCCGGTGGCGGCGCCGACGTTATCGTCAACTGGATGCCCGATTCCCTGGCCGCGCGCGAGAAGGGCGTTCCCATCGTCAACATCGCCCAGATCTTCAACCGCTCGGGCATGATGCTGACCTGCCTGAAGGAAAGCGGCATCTCCAGCCCCAAGGACTTCAAGGGCAAGACCCTGGGCGTGTGGTTCTTCGGCAACGAGTATCCGTTTCTGGCGTGGATGGCCAAGCTCGGCTTCTCGACCCAGGGCGGACCGGACGGCGTGACCGTGCTCAAGCAGGGCTTCAACGTCGATCCGCTGCTGCAGAAGCAGGTCGCCTGCATCTCGACCATGACCTACAACGAGTACTGGCAGGTGATCGACGCCGGCATCCCGCCCGAGGATCTGATCGTCTTCAAGTACGAAGATCAGGGGGTGGCGACGCTTGAGGACGGTCTCTATACGACCGAGAAGAACATCAACGATCCGAAGATGGCCGACAAGCTGGCCCGCTTCGTGCGCGCCTCGATCAAGGGCTGGGAGTTCGCCAAGGCCAATCCCGACGAAGCGGCCCTGATCACCCTCGAATACGACGCCACCGGCGCCCAGACCGAAAAGCATCAGAAGCGCATGGCCCACGAGATCGCAAAGCTGATCGACCCCGGCCCGAAGGGAATCGGCTGGCTTGACCCGGCGGCCTATCAGCGCACCGTCGATGTGCTGCTCAGCAGCAAGTCGACCCCGGTCATCACCAAACAGCCCCAGGGCGCCTATACCCACAAGATCTGGGAAATGGCCACCGGCAAGTCTGCCAAGTAACAAAGAACAAGAAGAAAACGATCGGCCCGCCCCGGGACCGCTGTCGGGGTCGGGGCGCGAAATCCGGGGGAGATGGCGTGAGCGTCTCCCCCTTTCTTTTCTTCTTTGTGCCTATTCGTTGCCGCCGCCCGGCACCGGTGTGTCGGGGTCGCTCTCGCCGTAGCGCAGCACCTGCACCTTCTCCAGCGTGACCAGGCCGCTGCCCATGATCGGCTCGATCGCTTCCAGGAACGCCTCGATCCTGTCCTTGGCATCGACGAATTCGATGACGATCGGCAGATCCTCGGACAGGCGCAGGATCTTGGCCGTGTGCAGCACGCTGGAACGCCCGAAGCCCATCGGACCGCGCAGAACGGTGGCCCCGGCCAGGCCGGTCTCGCGCGCCTTGAGGACCAGGGCTTCGTAGAGCGGCCGGCCATCGGCACGATCGTTCTCGCCGATGAAGATGCGCAGCAGCAGAGCCTGTTTGGGAATCCGCATCGCGTGTCCTTTCCTGTCGCCGAGGCTTCGTCGTCTTACCGGTTGATGGCAACCCCCAGGGCGTGACCGATCCACACGCCGAGCAGGCACAGAACGACCGACGCGACGATGTTGAGGCTGGCGCGCAGCCATTCGCCGTCCTGGGCCAGGGCCAGCGTTTGCAGGCTGAACGAAGAGAAGGTGGTGAAGCCGCCGAAGATGCCGAGCATGAAAAACTGCCGCGCCGGGGCGCCGAGCAGAAGCCGCCCGTCGGGGCCGGTCACCGTCGCGAACAGTCCGATCAGCAGCGAACCGGTGACGTTCACGGCCAGCGTCCCCCAGGGAAACGTTTCGCCGAACGCGCGCGCGATCAGCCCCGAACACCAGAACCGACCCAGCCCGCCGAGGGCACTGCCAAGCGCCACCCAGAACCCAACCGTCATGTTTCCCCTCGTCTCCCGTCAGGTCTTCGTGCCCACCGGGGCTTCGTTCCCGTCAAACCGTGCGCAGAATATAAAATATATCACCTGCCCCGGGCGTGCCGGGCCGGTGTTCCGTGGGGGCGCCGCTGCACCCCCCGCGGCCTTGCGCTGTGCACGCCGACACAATCGCGCCCGGCGCCAAGGGGGGCAAGAGCGGAGGGAAGAAAAGAAAAAGGACAGGAAACGGCGAAAAAAAAGAGGGGGCGAAAGAGGCCCGCATTTGCGCCCCTTTCGCCGTCGGTCCCGGCTTCGTGCCCCCCGGTTCGGATGCTCCGTACGATTCCGGGCCGTCCCCCTTCTTTCCGCCTGTCCCCGGGGCGGAAAAACGCGCGCCTATTCCGCGGCCTTGGCCCGCTCGACCGGTTCGGGGGCTTCGACCTCGGCCTTGATCTTCAGCGCTTCGTAAAACGGCGCAAAGGTCGGGCGATCGACATAGCGCCCGGCCCCTTTCTCAACGTCGAGCTGACCGTCTTTCCACACCACCTTGCCCTGGCTGACGGTGTGGCTGTTGATGCCTTTGACGGTCATGCCTTCGAAGATGTTGAAGTCGATGTTCTGGTGATGGGTCTTGGCCGATATGGTGCGCGTGCCTTGCGGGTCCCAGACCACCAGATCGGCATCCGAGCCGGCGGCGACCGCGCCCTTGCGCGGATAGATGTTGAAGATCTGTGCCGCGTTGGTGGAGGTGACGCGCACGAACTCGCTCGGCGTCAGGCGACCGGTGTTGACGCCGTGATGCCACAGTACGCTCATGCGGTCCTCGATTCCGGCGGTGCCGTTCGGGATCTTGCGGAAATCGTCGATTCCCATCCGCTTCTGCGGATCGCAGAAGCAGCAATGGTCGGTGGCCGTGGTCTGCAACGTGCCCGCCTGCAGGCCGCGCCACAGGGCGTCCTGGTGCTCCTTGCTGCGGAACGGCGGGCTCATCACGTGCGCGGCCGCAAAGCTCCAGTCGGGATGACGATAGACGCTGTCGTCGATGACCAGATGACCGGCCAGCACCTCACCGAATACGCGCTGGCCTTCGAGACGGGCGCGGGTGATCGCCTCCAGCGCCTGGCGGCACGAGGTATGCACGACATACAGCGGCACGCCGAGAACCTCGGCGATGCGGATCGCCCGATTGGCCGCTTCGCCCTCGACCTCGGGCGGGCGCGACAGCGGATGGCCTTCGGGGCCGGTGATGCCGCGCTCGAAGATTTCCTGTTGCAGGCGGAACACCAGCTCGCCGTTTTCCGCGTGCACGGTACAGATGGCGCCGAGTTCGCGCGCCCGCAGGAAGGAATTCACCAGCACTTCGTCGTCGGCCATGATGGCACCCTTGTAGGCCATGAAGTGCTTGAAGGAGTTGACCCCGTGCTCGCGCGTCAGCGTGCCCATGTCGCGGTGCACGCTGTCGTCCCACCAGGTGATGGCGACGTGGAAGGAGTAATCGGCACAGGACTTTTCCGCCCATTCTCGCCACGCCCGGTAGGCTTCCATCAACGGCTGCTGCGGATTCGGGATCACGAAATCGATGATCATCGTCGTGCCGCCCGCCAGCCCCGCCGCGGTGCCGGTGAAGAAATCCTCGCTCGCCACCGTGCCCATGAACGGCAGTTGCATGTGGGTGTGCGGGTCGATTCCGCCCGGCATCACGTACTGGCCGCCGGCGTCGATGACCTCGGCACCGGCCGGAGCCTCCAGATTGTCACCGACCGCGGCGATCTTGCCGTTTTCGCAATAGACGTCGGCGCGGAATGCGCGGTCCGCATTGACGACCGTGCCGCCCCTGATCAGCAAGGACATGACAGCCTCCTCTCGCTTCTGGTCTGGCTTGCCTGTTCGCCCGCGGCTTTCTGACCGCTTGGTCAGAGTTTAGCGAAGGACGACTCGCGAAGCCAGCATGCCGAACGGCTGCGCTCGCAATGGGGGCGTTTTTCTGCCGACGGGACGGCGGGGCTCAGGTCGTGAGCGCAGCGGTACCGAGCCCGCGCTCGACCAGCAGGCTCAGCCGGCGTGCGAACGCTGCCGGGTCGGGCACCGGCTCGCCCTCGAGGATCCGCGCCTGATCGAGCAGCAGCCACGCCGCATCCGCGATCAGGTCGGGGCCGTCGCCGGGCGCGTCCGTACCGACCGGCCGATCCCCGAGCGCGGTGACAAGGCGCCGGATCAGGGG
>RFLL01000180.1 GCA_003693905.1 Alphaproteobacteria bacterium | reverse complement strand
GCGGGCGATCTTGTCGTGGTGCGCTCCGGCATCGTCCGGATCACCGAGAAGTCGCTCCACTTCGTGCAGGAAATGCGCAACGGCGAAACCGGCGAGCTGGTCGCCGTAGAGACGGCGGTTGCGGTTCATCTCGATCGCACGGCCCGGCGCGCGGTGCCATTCCCGGCCGTCATCGCGACCCGGGTCCGGGAGCGACTGGTTTCCTACCAAATGCCGTGATGTCGCCGTAATGTACGTAATGTACAGGGCGGCGGATGCCTGAATGGGTGAAAGGGCGGAAATGATGGCGGCGTACAGGCTCTACTGGTCCGAGCGCACGGGCGCTTTTGCACCGGCTGCGGTAATGGCGGAACTCGAGCTGCCCTGCGAGGCGGTCAGGATCGAGAAGGCGGCGCGCGAAGAGGCCGCCTACCGGGCCCTCAATCCGATGGGACAGATCCCGACGCTGGTTCTGCCCGATGGCCGGGTGATGAGCGAATCGGCGGCGATCGTGCTCTATATGGCGCAACAAGTACCGGACTCGGGACTGGTCCCGAAAGCGAGCGAGGCCATCCACCCGCTTTTCCTGCGCTGGCTGTTCTTCTGTCAGTGCAACCTCTATGAAACGGTTCTGCGTTTCGCGTACCCTGCACGTTACACCGATGGCGATGATGTGGCGGCGGTCGCGGACGTGCGCAGCGCCGCCGCGGCCCGCATGGATGCACTGTGGGATATCGTGGCCGCGGCCATCGGCGACGGCTCCGATTCCGGGCCGCCCTACTTTTTTGCCGCCCGGTTTACCGTCCTCGACATCTACATTGCCATGTTGAGCGCCTGGCATCCGGATCCGCCGGCCTTGTTGCGGCGCTTGCCGGTGCTGGCGCGTCTGGTCGGAGCGACGGTCGCCCGTCCGGCCATCGCGCCCCTGTGGCGCACCTATCACATGCATGCCGGGCCCGCCTGAGGGGGCCGCCGCGGCGTTCCGAAATCCGCTACGCGAAGGGGTAACGTCATGATCCCGAATCAACTTCCCGCTCTCAATTTCGATCTCGGTGAAACGGCCGATATGCTGCGCGATACCGTCGCGAGTTTCGCCGCCGATGCGATTGCACCGCGGGCTGCCGACATCGACCGCAGCAACGAGTTCCCGCGCGATCTGTGGCCGCGCCTGGGTGAGCTCGGCCTGCTCGGCATCACCGTCGAGGAAGAGTATGGCGGCGCCGGCATGGGCTATCTGGAGCACTGCGTCGCGATGGAGGAAATCAGTCGCGCTTCGGCTTCGGTCGGTCTTTCCTACGGCGCCCATTCCAACCTGTGCGTCAACCAGATCCGCCGCAACGGAACCGAGGATCAGAAGCGCCGCTATCTGCCCCGGTTGATCTCCGGCGCGCATGTCGGCGCCCTGGCGATGAGCGAACCCGGCGCCGGTTCGGACGTGGTCGGCATGCGCACCCGGGCCGAAAAGAAGGGCGACCGCTACGTCCTCAACGGCAACAAGATGTGGATCACCAACGGCCCCGACGCCGATGTCCTGGTCGTCTATGCCAAGACCGATCCCGAGGCCGGCGCGCGCGGCATCACCGCGTTCCTGATCGAGAAGGGCTTCAAGGGGTTCTCGACGGCGCAGAAGCTCGACAAGCTGGGCATGCGCGGCTCCAATACCTGCGAGCTGATCTTCGAGGATTGCGAGGTACCGGCGGAAAACGTGCTCGGCGAGGTCGGCAAGGGGGTGCGCGTCTTGATGAGCGGTCTCGATTACGAGCGGGTGGTGCTGGCCGCCGGGCCGCTCGGCATCATGCAGGCGTGCATGGACGCGGTCGTGCCCTACGTCCACGAACGCAGGCAGTTCGACCAGCCGATCGGCACCTTCCAGTTGATGCAGGGCAAGCTGGCCGACATGTACGTCACCATGAATGCCGCCAAGGCCTACGCCTATGCCGTCGCGCGGGCCTGCGATCGCGGCGAGACGACGCGCAAAGACGCCGCCGGAGCGATCCTGTATGCCGCCGAGCGCGCCACATGGATGGCGCTAGAGGCGATTCAGACCCTGGGCGGCAACGGCTACATCAACGACTATCCGACCGGCCGCCTGCTGCGCGATGCCAAGCTTTACGAGATCGGCGCCGGCACCAGCGAGATTCGCCGCTGGCTGATCGGGCGTGAACTGTTCGAGGAAACCGCATGAGCGAAAGGAGGAATGGAGCACGAATGACCACGGAACCGACACCCTTGCGTCTGCCGGCGCTCGATCCGGTCACGCTCGAAGCCAGGACCGGAACCGGCTATCCCGAACCGTTTCGCGCCGCTGTCGCCAACCGGGAGCGCCGCGCGCTCGGCACCGCTCTCGGGCTCAGGAACTTCGGCGTCAATCTGACCACCCTGTCGCCGGGCGCCGCCTCGGCGCAGCGCCACTGGCATGCCAAACAGGACGAGTTCATCTATGTCGTCGCCGGCGAAGTAACCCTGATCACCGATGCCGGCGAACAGGTGCTCACCGCCGGCATGGTGGCCGGTTTTCCGGCCGGGCGGGCGGATGGTCATCATCTGGTCAATCGCAGCGATCATGATGCGGTCATCCTCGAGGTCGGCGATCGCACTCCGGGCGATGTTGCGACCTATCCCGATATCGACCTCGAAGCCCGGGACGTCGGCGGCCGCTGGGGCTTCTTCCACAAGGACGGCACGCCGTATTATTGAGGGAAATCGCGATGGACCCGCTGTCGCAAGCATGGGCCGGGGGCGTGAATCGTTGGACATCTGGGCCCGATCGGGGAAGGATGGAGCCACCATGGCCACCATGCGCGAGGCGGCCGTCGTATATTTGCATTCAATCGAACGGGTGAGACCATGAACTCTAGCGATCCCATCGTCATCGCCGGTATGGCGCGGACCCCCATGGGCGGGTTTCAGGGCGAACTGGCGCCGCTGGCGGCGCCGCAGTTGGGGGCGGTGGCCATTGCCGCCGCGCTGGAGCGGGCTGGCGTACCGGCGGCCGAGGTCGGCGAGGTCGTCATGGGTTGCGTCCTGCCGGCCGGACAGGGTCAGGCGCCGGCGCGCCAGGCTTCCTTCGGAGCCGGCGTGCCTGAATCGGTCGGCTGCACGACGATCAACAAGATGTGCGGCTCCGGCATGAAGGCGGCCATGTTCGGTCATGACCTGCTGGCGGTGGGCTCGGCCGAGATCGTGGTCGCCGGCGGCATGGAGAGCATGACCAACGCCCCCTATCT
>RFLL01000018.1 GCA_003693905.1 Alphaproteobacteria bacterium | reverse complement strand
TAGCCATCGGGTTGAAGGCGCTCGGCCTGACCGTCGGCTGGGGCATCCAGTTTCAACAGCCGCTGTTCCTCGCCGTCATGGCCGTCATCATCACCCTGTTCGCCTGCAACCTGATGGGATTTTTCGAGATCGGCCTGCCGGCCTGGATCGCCCGGTTGGCGGTCGTGGGCACACCGGCCCCCGCGGGTGCCGGGACGGTTGCCGTTGCCGGCGGCCATGCGCCGCACCGGATTCCCCCTCTGTTGGGCCATTTCCTGACCGGGGCCTTCGTCGCCATCCTGGCTACGCCGTGCTCGGCGCCGTTCCTCGGCACCGCGGTCGGCTTCGCGCTGTCGCGGGGAACGACCGAGATTTTCCTGATCTTCATGGCCCTCGGCGTCGGCCTGGCATTGCCGTACCTGGCGGTGGCCACGTTCCCCGGCCTGGCCACGCGCTTGCCGCGCCCGGGGCCGTGGATGGTGACGTTGCGCCGGGTTCTCGGGCTGGCGCTGGCGGCGACGGCGGTGTGGCTGCTCAGCATCCTGGCGCAGCAGGTCAGTCTGGAGGCGGCGCTGGCGGTCGGACTGATGCTGGTCGCGCTGGCCGGCGTGCTGGCCGTGGCACGGCGGATGACGGCGACATATCGTCCGGCCCTGGCCACCGTGGCCACGGGTTTCGCCCTGGCCGCCGTCATCCTGCCGATCGGTTTCGACAGGTCGGCCGCGGAATCCGCTGCGGCGCCGGTCGTCGCCGCACGCGCCCCGGCCGATGGGACCGCGCGTGAACAGGTCGTCGACGGGCCGTGGCGCCCCCTCGACGTGGCCCTGATCGACGCACTGGTGGCCGAAGGCAAGATCGTGTTCGTCGACGTCACCGCCGATTGGTGCATCACCTGCAAGGTCAACAAGACGCTGGTGCTGGAGACGGAGACGGTGCGCAAACGCCTCGAAGATGAGCGCATCGTGACCATGCGCGGCGACTGGACCCTGCCCGACGAGCGTATTGCGCGCTATCTGGAAAGCTTCGGCCGCTATGGCATTCCGTTTAACGCGGTCTATGGCCCCGGTGCCCCGGACGGCTTGGTGTTGCCCGAACTGCTGTCGATCGAAGCGGTGATGAGCGCCCTCGACAAGGCCGCCGGCGGCGCCCAGAAACCGGCACCCGAAAGCGGTTGATCGCGGGGCCACAACCGCCATCTATAGACGGTGTCTTCCGTTTGCTGCTGCCGCCCTCGGCATGCAGCAGGAAATGACCGAAACGACATCATGATCCGGATTGGGAGGAGTTGAGGACGATGGCTATTCAGGTTGGCGAGCGTATTCCCGAAGCAACCGTCTATCACATGACCAAGGACGGCCCGGCGCCGCTTTCGACGAGCGATATCTTCAAGGGCAAAAAGGTGGTTCTGTTCGCCCTGCCGGGGGCGTTCACGCCGACCTGTTCGGCCAAGCATCTGCCCGGATTCGTCGAGCATGCCGACGAGATCAAGGCCAAGGGCGTCGATACTATCGCCTGTCTGTCGGTCAACGATGCCTTCGTCATGGATGCCTGGGCGAAGGACCAGAACGTCGGCGACAAGGTGCTGATGCTGGCCGACGGCAGCGCCGAGCTGACTCGGAAAATGGGCCTGGAGCTCGACCTGACCGCGCGCGGGTTCGGGGTGCGGTCCGACCGCTATGCCATGATCGTCGAAGACGGCGTGGTGACGCTGCTCAACCGCGAAGCCCCCGGAGCCTTCGAGGTTTCCAGCGCCGAAGCGATCCTGAAGGCGCTGTAGACGGACTCGATTCCGCATTGCGCGCCGTCCGCGGCTGTTTTTCTGCACGTCATCCGGGACCGGAAGGTGTCTCTCCGCGCGCCGCCGCCCGGGCGGCGGCGCGGGCGAGCGCGTCGGCGCGTTCGTTCTCGGGGTGGCCGGCATGGCCGCGCACCCAGACCCACTCCACGTCGTGGCGTGCCAGCGCTGCCTCCAGGCGCCGCCACAGGTCGATGTTCTTGACCGGTTTTCTGTCGGCGGTGCGCCAGCCGCGGGCCTTCCAGGCGTGAATCCAGCGGGTGATGCCGTTGCGCAGATAGGTGCTGTCGGTGTGGATGCGCACCCGCGCCGGGCGGCGCAGAGCTTCGAGCGCCGCGATCGCGGCCATCATTTCCATGCGATTGTTGGTGGTCGCCGCCTCGCCCCCGGACAGCTCCTTCTCGTGCCCCTTGTAGCGCAGGATGGCCCCCCAGCCGCCGGGGCCCGGGTTGCCGGAACAGGCGCCGTCGGTGAACACCTCGACCCGCTCGTCGGTGCCACCGCCGCTGTCGGCGCGGCGGTTGCGTGAACGTGGCGTTGCCGGTGTGCTCATGACCTCCGGGCCTCAGTCGAGGCCGTAATCGCGGTGGCTGCGCACGCCGCGATGGAACGATAGCTTGTCCCAGTATTCCAGCGGGTCCTTGGGCTCGACCAGCGCGCCTTCGGGGTGATGGAGCCAGTCGTAGAGACGGGTCAGCAGGAACCGTACCGCGCTGCCGCGCGCGAGAACGGGCAGGGCCTGCGTTTCTGCCGGCGACAGGGGGCGCACCGCGCTATAGGCCTGCAGCAACAACCGCGCCTTGGTGACGTTGAAGGCGTTGTCGCGCTCGAAGCACCAGGCGTTGAGGCAGATCGCCACGTCATAGGCGAAAACGTCGTTGCACGCGAAATAGAAATCGATGATGCCCGACAGCCGGTTGCCGAGGAAGAAGAC
>RFLL01000179.1 GCA_003693905.1 Alphaproteobacteria bacterium | reverse complement strand
TTTCTAACTCAATGATTGAAATACTTTAGATATATTCTACTAAAATTGTATATTTAGTTGAGAATTTCTTAACTGTTTCACGTGGGCTGGCCTGTGGGCCGATGTGCAGGAGCGGCAGGCTTTACACCTCCGGCATCCTCTCGGTATTGCGTCGTAAGCGCGATGTGCAATTGCGCCGCCACGGAGGCCATGAAAATAACCGTATATTCACCAATCTGCGGCCACCTTGGCCGCGGGTCATGAACGCACGACAAAAACAAAGCTGGGAGCCGATGGCCGACATCACGAATCAGACCAGCGCCGAGCAGCGGTTGCGTCTGCTGGAAAGCCAGAATCGAATACTTGAGAGCATCGCCAGGGGGGCAGGTCTGGAAAAGGTGCTGGTCCGCCTGGCACGGGTGAGCAAATCCCACTTTCCCGGGGCAGGGTGCGTCATCCACATCACGTCCGAGAAGGCCGACTCCATGTCCCTGGCGGCGGCACCGGAGCTGCCTGATGCAGTCTCGGAGGCCTTTGCAACCGTGGACCTGAAGGGCGCTGCCGGGCCGCTGGCGCTGGCGGTCATTCGCAGCGAGCCCGTCATCGTCCCGCATGTCGGCGACGACGAGCGGTGGAAGGACGTATGCCGGCAGTTCCTGGCGCTCGGATTTCCCGGCATATGGACCCATCCAATTCTCGACGCCGAAGGCGCGCCTCTTGGATGCTTCACTCTCCTTTACCGCGACCGCGCCGTTCCCGAGCACGAGGACTACGAGGTCATCGATCACCTTCTGCCCCTGGCGCGGCTTGCGATCGTGCAGGATCGGCGCCTGCGCGCTCTGCAGACCGCGGATGAGCGGCTCATGTCTCTGGCGGCCAGTCTGCCGGGTGTCGTCTATCAGCGGGAAGTCACTCCCGACGGTGACATTCGCTACACCTACATCAGCGACGGAGCGAAAGATCTGTTCGGCGTCTCACCGGAAGAGATCGTCGCCGATCCGCAAGCTCTTTTCGATTGTCACGGCCCGGAATACGGACTCGATTTTCACGAGCGTCTGCTGGCCGCTTCGCGCGAGTTGACGCTATGGGATGTCGAGGCACCGATCATCACCCGCGACGGCGAGCACAAATGGACGCACGCGATCGCACGCCCGACACGCCGCGCAGACGGAACCGTCGTGTGGAACGGAATTATTCTCGATGCGACGCGGATAAAGATGGCGAACCTGGAACTTGCCGCGGCAAACCGGGCAAAGTCGGAATTTCTCGCCAACATGAGCCATGAACTGCGAACGCCGTTGAACGCGATCATCGGTTTCTCCGAAATCATGCTCGGTGAAACGTTTGGCAAGATCGGCAACCCAAAGTATGTGGAGTATCTGCGTGACATACACGAAAGCGGGACGCATCTTCTGGAGATCATCAACGATCTGCTGGATCTGTCGAAGATCGAAGCGGGAAAGATGACCTTGGACGAGGCCCCGCTCGATATCACTCGTCTTGTCCGCAATACGTTGCGCCTGATGAGCGACAAGGCGGAGGAGCGGGGTATCGCCTTGTCCTGCGACATGGCAGAAGACATTCCCCCCATCGTCGCCGATGAGCGAAAGGTCAAACAGGTTCTGATCAACCTGCTTTCCAACGCCATCAAGTTTACGTCACATGGCGGCTGGGTGAAGGTTCGCGTCGCCGTCGATGCGGACGGGCGATTGACCATCTCCGTAGCCGACAATGGCATTGGAATTTCGCAGCAGGATCAGAAGGCCGTCCTCAGGCCGTTTGCACAGGCGGACAGTGGATTGAATCGAAAATACGAGGGCTCCGGCCTTGGCCTGCCGCTGGCGAAAAAGATCGTCGAGCTGCACGGCGGGACGCTGACCCTGGAAAGCGAGCTGACCCGGGGCACGACCGTGACCGTGACCTTTCCCGGCAGCCGCCTGTGCGTCGAGGAGGGCGTAACCGCGAAAGGGCCCTCGCGCATATCCACCGCCGCTCGTTGAGCCCGTGTTTCCTGACGCCTCCGGGGCGGCGGCCGCGCCGGCGCACAAGGCCGTGACCGGATGGAGGTATCCCCGAACAAGACCTTGACCTGCTCCGAATGGAATAACACCATGAGCCCAACACCGGCCGGTGGCGAAATGGGCGGTGAAGAAGCAGGGCAGGCGTTGGCACGACATTCAAGCCAGGGTCGAGCGAACGCAAGTCGGGATCGGCGCCGGAGGGTGCCGGGATCCGCAGGCGAAGTGTGAGCCGGTGCCTGTGACGTTGAACGGCGCCGCAGCGCTGAATGTCGCTTCCGCGCCGGCAGCAGGTCGGCGCTATGAGATGATCGGCGGTATGAGACAAAACGTGCGCTGAATAGAAAAGTAGCGGGAAGAAATACACAAGCGGAGTGCACAGGATGCACGAAGTCGGCCGCATCGTGCCGGATGCGACGAACGGTCCGCAGGAGGGACCGGAGGCCGGGCCGGAGGGGGACCGAACGGGAAGCAAGGCGGAGGGCGAGCCGGCGTCGGCTGCACGTTGGCATACCTTCGCCACTGTCGTTCTGACCCGGGTGTCGTCACCGCCGGAGGATCTGCATCATGCCTTCAACAAGAATCAGATCGCCAGCAAGCAATGGCTTCTCGACCGGGTTCACGCCGTTCTGGGGGGACGGTTCGGAACCGTGGTCGTGCTGGGCGGCTGGCACGGCGTCCTTGCGGCCATGCTGCTGGCCGACCGCCGCTTTTCGCTCGGGCGGGTGATCAGCGTCGATCTCGATCCCCGTTGCGTCCCGGTGGCCGAACAGATCAATTGCCGGGCCCTTGCCGAGCGGCGCTTCGCGGCGCTGTGTGCCGATGCATGCGCGCTCGATTACGGTGCGCTCGAACTGCGTCCGGCCGCTGCGTCGGGTCCCGGTGCCCCGCCGGGCCTCGTCATCAATACGAGCTGCGAGCACATGCCGGAGAGCGAAGCCTGGTACGATCGTGTTCCGCGCGGCGTGTTTCAGGTCTACCAGTCGAACGACTATTTCGATTGCCCCGAACATGTCAACTGCGTTCCCGACCTGGAGGCTTTCAAGAAACAGATCCCGATGACCAGGATTCTTTATGAAGGCGTGCTGCCCCGGCGGCGCTACAGGCGTTTCATGCTGATCGGGAGGAAGTAGTACGTGATCCGGCGTGTCCCGACCAGACGCAGAATCAGGGCGTTGCCGTGGCGTGGGGATGCGCCGTGGCGCGCGCCATGGGGAATGCTTCGGTATCGTTGCGGCGCACCGGGTGCGAGTGCATAGACGTGGAGCAGCGCTGGAACGAAGGGACGATGGGAGACGTCCTGACAGTGCGAAATCTCAAGGTCGGCTTCCATGTCCACGGCATCGTGGTGAATGCCGTCGAAGACGTGTCCTTCGACATTCGGAAAGGGGACTGTGTGGCGCTGGTCGGCGAATCGGGCTCCGGCAAATCGACGGTCGCACAAAGTATCATGGGGATTCTGCCCCGGGTCGGGCGCATCGAACACGGCGAAATCCTCTACCGCGATCCGGATCGCCCCGGTCATGTCGTCGACATCGCCAAACTCGATCGCGACGGGCGCGAGATGCGCGCCATTCGCGGCGGGCGGATCTCGATCATTTTTCAGGAGCCGATGACCTCTCTGTCGCCGGTACACACCATCGGCGATCAGGTCGGTGAGGCGCTGCACCTGCACCGCGATGTCGACCGGCGCACCGGGCGCGCCTTGACGGTGGAGATGCTGCGCATGGTCGGGTTTCCCGATCCGGAAGCGGCTTTCAAGGCATATCCGTTCGAGCTGTCGGGTGGCCTGCGCCAGCGGGCGATGATCGCCATGGCCCTGATCTGCCGTCCCAGCATCCTGATCGCGGACGAGCCGACTACCGCTCTTGACGTCACCATCCAGGCCCAGATTCTCAAACTTCTGATCGACCTGCGGGCCGAATTCGGCATGGCTATTCTGCTGATCACCCACGACCTTGGCGTGGTCGCCAACCTGGCCGAGGAAGTTGTGGTCATGTATCACGGCAAAGTGGTCGAAAGCGGCCCGTGCCGGGAGATCTTCGAAGATCCGCGGCACCCGTATCTGAAAGCGCTGTTCACGGCCGTGCCGCGTCCCGGCATGCCGCGCGGCGAACGATTGATCCCGATTCGTCAGATCAAAACCGGTGACAGCGAACTGCTGCGCCGACGCACCGGTGCCACGGTGCCGGCGCAAGGCTCCCGGGCAGCCACCCGAACGCTGCTATCGGTGCGCGGGGTGAGCAAGCGCTTCACCTTGCGTCAGCAGGGCTTTCTCGGTCTCGGGGACAGGACCGAGATCGTTGCCGTCGATGATGTCAGCTTCGAAGTGCGCCGCGGCGAATGCCTGGGGCTGGTCGGTGAATCGGGATGCGGCAAAACGACGCTCGGCAAGCTGATCATGCGCGCCCTGCGGCCCGACGCCGGCGAAATCGTCTATTGGGACGACGGGCGCCCGATCGACGTGACCACGCTGAGCGGCGCCGATCTGATGGCTTTCCGACGCAAGGCCCAGTTCATCTTCCAGGATCCGTTCGGATCGCTCAACCCGCGCATGACGGCGCTCGACATCATCACCGAGCCTCTGGTCGTGCACGGCATCGGCACGCACGAAACGCGGATGGAAACGGTGAAGGAAC
>RFLL01000178.1 GCA_003693905.1 Alphaproteobacteria bacterium | reverse complement strand
GTAGATGTCGCCCAGCGTGATCTCCTTCGGTGCCATCGCCTTCATCAGAAACAGATTGTATCCGAACGGCGGCGTCATGTAGGCGATCTGACAGGTGATCGTATAGAGCACGCCGTACCAGATCGGATTGAAGCCGAGAGAAATGATCAGCGGCACATAAAGCGGCGCGACGATGATGAGCATGGCGGTATCGTCGAGGAACATGCCCATCACCAGATACGAGATCTGCATCATGATGAGCACACCCCACGGGCTCAATCCCCAGCGCTCGATAAACAGGGATTCGATCGCCTTGACGGCACCGAGGCCGTCGAACACCGCGCCGAAGGACAGCGCCGCCATGATGATCCACATGAACATGCAGCTTACGCTGAGCGTCTTGCGCAACGTGTCCTGCATCACCTGCCACGTCAGGCGCCCCTTGGCGAAGGCGGCGATCGTCGCCGCCGCGGCGCCGACGGCGGAGCTTTCGACCAGGCTGGTCACCCCCATCAGGAACAGCCCGGTCATGGAAAAGATGATGACCAGGGGCAGAATGCCGGCTCTGAGCAGACGGAGTTTCGCCCCCCAGCTCATCCGCCGCTCTTCGACGGACAGTGCCGGCCCCAGTTCCGGCCGCAACGCGCAGCGGATTGCAATATAGGCGATGAACAGACCGGCCAGCAGGAGACCGGGAAAAATGCCGGCCATCCACAACTGGCTGACCGGCTGGCGCGCAATCATGCCATAGAGCACCAGCACGACGCTGGGTGGGACCATGATGCCAAGCGAACTGCCGGCCTGGATCACCCCCGTAACCATCCGCTTGTCGTAGTTGCGCCGCAGCATTTCCGGCAGCGCGATGCTGGCGCCGATGGCCATGCCGGCCACGCTCAGGCCGTTCATGGCCGAGATCGCGACCATGAGGCCGATCGTCCCGATCGCCAGACCGCCGTTGACCGGCCCCATCCAGACGTGAAACATCCGGTAAAGGTCATCGGCGATGCGCGATTCCGAGAGCATGTAGCCGAGATAGATGAACAGCGGCAGGGTAAGAAGCGGATACCAGTTGAGCAGGACGAAGCTGGCGTTGAACGGCATCTCCCAACCGCCCTTGCCCCACAGCAGGACGGCAAAGAGCGACGCCACGAAGCCGATCGCCCCGAAGACCCGCTGCCCCGTCAGGAGCATCAGCATCATCAGGGAGAACATCAACAGGGCGATGAGTTCGTAACTCATACGACGGGCCCCCCTGCGGCGGTTTCTTCCGCAAGGCCGTCTCCGGCGATCGGGGTGCCGCGGGCCTTGGCGATGTCCTTGAACAGGGTCGAGATGACCTGCAACAGCATCAGTACCATGCCGCCGGTCATGATGATCTTGATCGGCGCCAATGGCGGCGCCCAGGCGCTGTAGTTTCTCTGATCGTATTGCAGGGCGTATTCAATGCTCGAAATACCGCCGATGATGAGGACTATGAGATAGAAGATCAGGAACAGCGAGGTCACGGAATCGGCCATGGCCCGCCGCTTCGGCGACCATCGGCCATAGAGAAGATCCATCCGCACGTGCCCGTCGAGGATCATCGAATAGGCACCGCCGAGCAGATAGTAGGCCGCCATCATGAACTGGGCCATTTCGACGACCCAGATGTGGGGCTGATTGAAAAACGTCCGCGATATGGATGAGAACAGCAGCACCCCCATCATCGCGAGCACCAGATACATCGTGAGCTTGCCGATGGCCCGACTGATGGCGTCCACATATTTCACGTAAAGCACGATCGCCTTCGGCATCCTGTCGACCCCCGTTCGATTGATCCCCGTCCGATTGACCCTCGTCCCGGCAGCGCTTCGATATCAGCGACACAAAGACTCTGGATTGCAGTGCGCTCGACGATCTTGGTGGATTTCCCGCTTCGGCTGCGTGGAAGGAAACGATCCCGCATCTGCGCGCGGAACAGTGGGCGCGGCCCGCCGAGCGGGTTCAGGAACGCTCCTTTGGTGCTGGCCGGTGCCCCGGCACCTGTGCCGCGATCTCCCGACGATCCAACGATTCAGCAGACCCGTTCCCGTTCCGGTTGCTTTTTTTTAGGATTCCGAACGCCTGAACGCCTCCCGGACAGCCTCCGCTCCGGCCCGCCGGCAAAGGCAAGGGGATGTCACAAGACACCTGATCGACGGCGGCTGCGCTCATCCCCTTGCCGGATCTCATTCCCCGTCAAGCCATCGGGAAACTGACCGCATCGCTTCCGGGGTTTGCCGGACCCGTTCTACTAGTAGCGATACGGAGGACCGGCCTTCTCCATGGTCTTGGCGTATTCCTTCAGGATGTTCACCACCTTGGCGTTGCGCGGACTCTTGGCGGCGATTTCGTCCCAGAACTTGAGCGCCGCGTCCTCGACCACCTTCCATTCTTCCGCCGGGATCGAGGTCAGCTCCAGCTTGCCGCCCGTGGTCCGGTAGTACGCCTCGCCCCACCAGTACCAGTGCTGGCGATAGTAGTGCGAGCTGTCGATGCACAGATTGAACAACTGTTTCAGGTGTTCGGGCACCGCATTCCACGATTCGGTGTTGACGAAGTAGGACCCCGCCCAGGCACCGGAAATCGGGTTGGTCAGGTAGTACTTGGTCACGTCCGCCCAGCCGACGGTGTAATCCTCGGTGATGCCGGACCACGCGACACCGTCGAGCTCGCCGGTCTGAATCGCCACTTCGACATCTTCATAGGGCAGCGACACCGGAATGACGCCGAACTGGCGCATGAACCGGCCCCCGGTGGGGAACATGTACATGCGCAGCCCCTTGAAGTCTTCGACGCTGCGGATCGGCCGGGTGGTGGCGAAGTTGCACGGGTCCCAGGCGCCCATGCTCAACCAGGTGACGTTTTCCACCTCGCCGTAGGCTTCTTCCCAGATCTCCTTCAGTCCGTACCAGTGCCACAGCACGGGCACGTCGAGGCTGTAACGCGATGCAAACGGGAAGTACGCGGCAAAGACCGCCACGTCGACGGGCGCCGCGATCGAATCGTCGTCGCTCTGCACGGCATCGATCGTTCCGCTTTGCAGTGCCCGGAACAATTCTCCGTGAGGGACAAGCTGATCGGCCGTATAGAGCTCGATCACCATTTCCCCGTTCGCCACCTTGTTGAAGGCTTCGATGGATGGTTTGATGACGTGTTCTGCCAGGGCCGGACCGGCATAGGTCTGAAGACGCCATCGGATCGTCTTCTGCGCCTTCACGTAAGGAGCGCTGATCGTCGTGGCGGCGACGGCACCGGCGGTCGCAGCGCCGGCTTTTTTGAGGAAATCACGCCTTTTTGTCATTATGGCTGCCTCCCTTGTTTTATATTGGGGGCGCCATATAACCATAGTGGAAGTAGCGATGCTAGCTTGGAGTCCCTTGTTTTAGGGGGCTCTAAAAAGGCGGGAGATTCTCAGCACCAGTGACAGTGCCAGTGATGCCGGGTGATATCGCTCACGGCGGCGCGCGGTGTGCGCCGGACCGCGAGGCCCGCCCGGGACCGGCGCACCACGGCGCATGACGCACCGTCATCGAATGACGATCTTGCCGACCATGCCGGCTTCGGCGTGACCGGGAACGGTGCACATCAGCTCGAACGTGCCCGCTTTGACCGGCACGAAGAACCATTCCGCCTCGCCGCCCGGCTTGACTTCGATTTCACGGATGACTCCCTTGAACTCCGCTTCGCCGGCCTCGACCTTGCGCGTCCATACGGACGACGCGAAGCGCAGAGCCGAAAAATAATGCTTCGACCCGCTGGGGTTGTGAAGGACCAGCTTGTAGAGCTTGCCGGCTTCGAAGGTCAGGGTGTTGGGGCGAAAGACCAGCTCGCCGCCTTTGCTTCCCAGGTCGACGTCGACGACGATTGGCGTCTGTTCGCTCAGGTCCGCGGAGCGGACCGGAGCGGCGGCGAGCAGAAGACCGAACAACGGGATGATTGCAGCCATGTGCATTACGCGCATCGTATTTCCTCCCTGATTGCAGCATGCATGAACTTCGGCCCGCCGGTCCTTTTCCGGCGCGCGCCTTGCCGTGGAACCGTGCTCATGCCCCCGGCTCATGACCCGACCTCGTCGTAGAGAACCTCGGCAATCCGCAGAAGCTGTTGCTGGTCGATGTCTCCCGACAGGGCGTATCCGCGCGGACCGTCGAGCCAGTACCAGACATTGACCTCGTTCTCGCGGGCGATGCGAAACTTGATATCGCGGCTGTTGCGCAGATCGGCGCGCAGATAAAGGGTGATGCGTGTGCCGGAGCCGTTCTCGTACATCAACTGTGCGGCCGGTCCATCGGGCGTCGGCACCAACCGTCCGCCGATCAAGCGAAATCCGACCTTTTCGAGGTTGGGCGTGGTGATCGGCGCCCCGATTCGGGCACTGAGCCAGGCAACAAGTTGTGCCTTGCGCGTGGCCGGCAACTCGACCGGAAATTGGCGGTCGGGCGCGAACACCCGGTGCGCCGCCGCGGCCTCGCGCGCGAATTCGCTCCATGAGGCGGGGCCGTTCACCGCCTCGCGCAATTGCCAGCCGCCTGCGATCCCGAGCCCGGCTACCGCGATCACGAGGGCGGCCGCGCGGCCAAGACGGCGCCAATGCCTCCGCGGGCAGGTGCGGCCACGGATCGCAGCCTGCACCAGCGCCGGGGGGATCGGTTCGTCAGAGACGGCATCAAAGGCTTTGCGCAGCCGGGCGTTGAGTCGGGCGAACGCGGCGGCTTCCTGAGCCTGATCGGCGTGGGCAGCCAGATACGCCGCAACGCGGGCCCGGCGTTCCGGGACCAGGCGCCCGTCGACGAAACGGTTGAGGTCGTCTTCCGAGATGTCGCGCCACGCGTCGCTCATTTCGCCCTCTTGAGATGCACGGAAACCTCGCCCTCGATCAGGGCGCGCAGGCGCTGCCGTCCGCGGTACAGGCGCGACATCAACGTTCCGACGGGAATACCGAGAACCGCGGCGGCCTGACGGTAGGTCATGTCTTCGAGCCCGACCAGAAGTACCGCCGAGCACTGATCGGGTGGCAGCTGCTCAAGCGCCCATGCGAGATCGGCCATTTCGGCCGCACTTTCCTGACCCTCGCGCATGGCCGGATCGGGCGCGCCGTCAACCAGCGGGACAAGCCTCGGCTGACGCCGGCGGCGACGGATCGAACTGACGTGCAGGTTGTGGAGGATCGTGAACAGCCAGACCCGCACGTCTTCTCCGGGGCGGAACAGGTGGGCCCGGCTCCAGGCTCGTTCGAGGCAATCCTGCACCAGGTCGTCGGCACGGCTGCGATCTCCGACCAGCGCGCGGGCATATCGGCGCAACGAGGGGATCTGCTCGATCATCTGCGCCATCAGGTCCGTCACGATGCCAATACCCCCCAGATTCCGCCGCCGCCCGGCGCATCTCCTCCTTCCCCCTTATCCTGACATACGCCGCAACGAGGGGATTATTCCCCGGGCATGCTTTTTTTGGATGCGCGCAATGACCGCGCCGGCCCCGCCTTGCCGGCAAGCTAGCGTTGTCCAGGCCTTTCGGACGGAGACTTGTGTCCAGGAGGCTTGTGTTGAAGACAGCCGCGGTTCCGCGGAGCGGCTTTCAGGCCTCAGTTCGACCCGCCGGGGGGATCGGGGAGGTCGGGAATGTCGAGGCCGGCTTCGAGATAATAGCGCCGCGCACCCGGATGCAGCGGGACCACCAGCCCGTCGAGGGCACTCGCCAGGGTGATCTGCTTGCCCTTGGGATGGCCGCTGTCGAGCAGGCGCCGCGTATTCGGATGCCACAGGGCGCGGGTGATCCCGTAGATCAGCGACTCCGGCATCCGGGCCGAAACCAGCCATTGGGCCCCGACCGACACGGTTTCGGTCTCGGCCACGTTGAAATACGTCCCCGCCCGGATGCGGTCCCTGGAAAAGAAGGGATATGTCTGCATCAGCCGCTCGGCCGGCGGCCCGGTGACCGGAACCAGATCGATCAACGAATCTTCGGCCAGATCCGCCACCGCCTTGCCCGGTGTGCCGACGACCATGATGAAGGCGTCAAGCGTGCCTTCGCGCAGCATGTCGGCAGCATCCCCCGAAGCCACCGAGACCGCCTCGATGTCCTTGAGAGTGAGCCCGTAGGCCTTGAGAATCAGCAGCGCATCGACCCGCGTGCCCGAGCCTTCCCGGTCGATCGATACCCGCTTGCCGCGCAAGTCGGCGACGCTGTGGATCCCCGCATTGCGCCGTACCACGATATGCACGGATTCGGGAAACAGGTTGGCGATGGTGCGCAGGCCGGTAATCGGACCGCGATCCTTAAAGATACCCTCGCCCTTGTAGGCCCAATAGGTGATATCCGCCTGGCTGAACCCGGATTCCAGGGTGCCGTCGGCAATGCCCAGAATGTTGGCGACCGAGCCTTCGGTCGATTGCGCGACGGCAATCAGCCCAGGCACGCCGCAGCTTCCACCGGCTTCGCATTCGCGGCTGCCCGGCGGCTTGCTGATGGCGCTGGCGATGATCCCGCCGACGGGGAAATACGTCCCCCCGGTCGAGCCGGTGCCGATGCGGAAGAAGAATATGTCCTCAGCCGACGCCGGAACGGAGATCCCGAGCACCACGCAGACGGCAATGACGAAACGGGCGAGAGCGGCGATCACAGCGCGCCCGAAAACACGCCCTGCCTGTGCCGATTGCCTGTCCGACCCACGGCGATGCACGGGGTCTGCTCCTCGCTGGCGCACGTGCCGTGCCGGAACGACGGCCACGTGCGGGCTTTCCCGTTATCAATTAGCATCTTGATATAGCAGGCCCTTCCGCGCCACGCCAGAGGTGTTGCGGCAGATTGACCGCCGCGTGCGAACTTGGAACAGTGACCACCCCGGCCGTGCATGCGGCCGGCCCCCGAAGGGAGCCCGTGCCATGAACCTTGCCCAGCTTCTACACCGTGCCGCGGCCGCCGATCACGAAGCCCCGGCCATCGCGCTGGGGCCCCGAACGCATGCGACCTACGGCACGCTGGCCGGACGCGTGGCGGCACTGGCCGGCGCTCTGCGGACGCGCTTCGACCTGCACGACGGCGAGCGGGTGGCGCTACTCATGACCAACACGCCGGCCTTCGTCGAAGTCCTGTTCGCCTGCTGGCATGCCGGCCTCGTCGCGGTTCCGGTCAACGCCAAGCTGCACCCGCAGGAGGTGCGCTACATCCTGGACCACAGCGGCGCGCGCCTGTGCTTTGCGACGCCGGCCCTGGCCGATGCCATCGCCGCCCACACCGCCGGTCTTGCCGGGTTTGAAACCATTGTTCCGGTCAGCACCGCCACCGCCCCGTCGCACGAATACCATCACCTGGTCTCGGGCGCGGCGATCCCGGTGGTGCCACGCGCCGACGACGATCTGGCATGGCTGTTCTATACCAGCGGTACCACCGGGCGGCCCAAGGGAGCGATGCTGTCGCACCGCAACCTGCGGGCGATGACGCTCAGCTATTTCGCCGACGTCGATGCCATCGCCCCCGACGACTGCATCCTCCACGCCGCCCCGATGTCGCACGGCTCGGGGCTTTACATCCTGCCCCACGTCGCCGCCGGCGCCCGTCAGGTGATCCCGGAGAGCGGACATTTCGACCCCGACGAAATCCTTTCCCTGTTCCAGCACCATCAGGGGGTGGGCATGTTCGCGGCCCCGACCATGGTCAAGCGCCTGGTCGAACGCGCCGTCGAAACCGGGGCCGGCCCCGGCAACCTGAAGACGATCGTCTATGGCGGCGGTCCGATGTACGTGGAAGATCTGAAACGGGCGATGGCGTGCTTCGGCGACCGCTTCGTTCAGATCTACGGCCAGGGCGAAAGCCCTATGACCATCACCGTGCTCGGCCGCGCCGACCATACCCGGCGCGATCATCCCCGCTACCAAGCGCGACTCGGATCCGTCGGCCGGGCGCACAGCGTGGTCGAGGTGCGCGTCGCCGATGCGCACGACCGCACCCGCCCGCCGGACGAACTGGGCGAGATTCTGGTGCGCGGCGATGCCGTCATGCACGGGTACTGGAACGATGCCGAGGCCAGTGCACGCACGCTGCGCGGCGGCTGGCTGCATACCGGCGACATGGGGGCGTTCGATGCCGACGGCTATCTTACCCTCAAGGACCGCTCCAAGGACGTCATCATCAGCGGCGGCGCCAACATCTACCCGCGCGAGGTCGAGGAAGCGTTGTCGAGCCATCCCGCGGTGCTGGAATGCGCGGTGGTCGGCCGCCCCGATCCGCAATGGGGCGAGGCGGTGGTCGCCTTCGTCGTCACCCGTCCCGGGCACACGGTTGCGGCCGCCGACCTCGATGCGTTGTGCCTGACCCGGATCGCCCGTTTCAAACGCCCGCGCGACTACCGCTTCGTCGAGCGGTTGCCCAAGAACAACTACGGCAAGGTGCTGAAGACCGAACTGCGCACGTGGGCCGCGCATCCGGCGGATGCGGAGTGAACGGGTGAGCACCGCAGAGAACAGCGCACGGGCCGCGTCCACGACGGCCCAACGGGATCGGCGACGGCGAGAGGGACGGCGATGAACGACCAGGCTCTGCTGCTGCTCGTCCTTGCGGCGCTGGCGATCCTGATGATCTGGGGTCGCTGGCGCTATGACGTGGTTGCGTTTCTGGCCCTGATCGTCTCGGTGATCCTGGGTCTGGTGCCGGCGGATCGGGCGTTCGCCGGATTCGGCCACCCCGCGGTCATCACCGTTGCCGCCATCCTGATCATCAGCCGGGCGCTGGC
>RFLL01000177.1 GCA_003693905.1 Alphaproteobacteria bacterium | reverse complement strand
GCGTTCGATCAGGCCGGCCTCGCGCAACTCCTTGAGCAATGTCCTGAGAGCGACCCGATCGCTCCCCTTGACCTGAAATGCCCGGGCGATTTCCCGCTTTCCCACCGGAACCGGGCTTTCGCGGATGAAGGCGAGAATCTCTTCGCGCGTCGGCACGCCGCCGCGGCGGGGGGATGATCCGGCAGCCCGCGGCAGGGCGGATGCGGGCGTCTTTTTCCTGTTCGCCCGGGTTCTGGCGTTTTTGCGTTCGGAGCGTGACGGGGTCACGGCGCAGCCTTCGTGCCGGTCTTTCGGGCCGTTTTCTTCTTTGCCGCCTTTCTGGCCGATGTTTTGGCGGTTTTCTTGGCCGGCTTTTGGGCCGTCTTCTTGGTGGCTTTCTTGGCGCCGGTCGCCCCCTTGCCCTTGGCGGCGCGGGCGGCAAGAAGCTCAACTGCGGTTTCCAGTGTCACCGTTGCCGGGTCCGCGTCCTTGGGCAGCGAAGCGATGGTGCGCCCGTGCTTGACGTAAGGGCCGTAGCGGCCGCTGTGCAGGGTGACCGGTTTGTCGTCGTCGGGATGACGACCGAGTTCCTGTCCGGCGTTGCCGCGCCGCGCCGGTGCCTCGGCCAGCAGGGCCACGGCCCGGTTGAGGCCGAGGGCGGTAATGTCCTCGTCGGCCGGCACCGAGCGATAGGTGCTCCCGTGCTTGACGTAGGGACCGTAGCGGCCGATGCCGGCGATCACCGGTTCGCCGTCGTCGGGGTGAGGGCCGATGGTGCGCGGCAGGGCGAGCAGGGCAAGGGCCTTTTCCAGCGTCACTTCCTCCGGCGCCAGGCCTTTGGGCAGGGTGCATCGCTTGGGCTTTTTCTTGCCCTCGGCTTCGCCGAGCTGAAGGTAGAACCCAAACGGCCCCTTGCGCAGGGTGACCGGCAGGCCGGTTTCCGGGTCGGTACCGAGCAGGCGCGGTCCGGCGAGCTCGCCCTCGCCGGTGCCCTCGCCGTTGACGGCCACCGCCAGCGGCCGGGTGTAGCGGCACTCGGGATAGTTCGAGCAGCCGATGAAGCCGCCGGTGCGCCCGAGACGCAGACCCAGCCGTCCGCTCCCGCATGCCGGGCAGGCACGTGGATCCTTTTCGGGGTGCTGCGGATCGACGGGAAAGAAGTGGGGACCGAGGTCCCGATCCAGGGCGTCGATGACTTCGGTGATCGACAGACCTTTGGTCTCTTCCACCGCCTTGCTGAAGGCCTCCCAGAACTGTCGCAGAACCGTTTTCCAGTCCTTGCGCCCGCCCGAGATGTCGTCGAGCTGCTCTTCGAGATCGGCGGTGAAATTGTACTGGAAATAGCGATCGAAGAAGCTGGTCAGGAAGGCGGTGACGACGCGCCCGCGATCTTCGGGGATGAAGCGGCGCTTTTCCAGCCGCACGTACTTGCGATCCTGCAATACCTGGAGGATCGAAGCATAGGTCGAGGGCCGACCGATGCCGAGTTCCTCCAGCTTCTTGACCAGGCTGGCTTCGGTATAGCGTGGCGGCGGCTGGGTGAAATGCTGCTCGGGGCGCACGTCGAAGCGGGTCACGGTTTCGCCTTCGCGCAATGCCGGCAGCCGCCGCTCGCCGTCCGCCGTCTCCTCCGCCTCGGCGGCCTCGGCCGCCGTTTCGTCGCGGCCTTCCTGATAGAGCGTCAGGAAGCCGTCGAACAGAACCACCGAGCCGGTGGCGCGCAGACGCACGCGCTCGGCCGGATCGGCGATATCGACCGCAACCTGGTCAAGGCGCGCACTGGCCATCTGGCTGGCGATCATGCGCGTCCAGATCAGGTCATAGAGTCTGGCTTCGTCGGCACCGAGGTAGGCGGCGACGTCCTTTGGCGTGCGCGCCAGATCGGTGGGGCGGATCGCCTCGTGTGCTTCCTGGGCGTTCTTCACCTTGGATTTGTAGATCCGCGGCGATTCGGGCACGTAGGCGGCTCCGAACCGGCGGCCGATCAGATCGCGCGCCGCGGCCACCGCTTCGTTGGCGACCTGCACGCCGTCGGTGCGCATGTAGGTGATGAGGCCCACGGTCTCGCCGCCGAGATCGACGCCTTCGTACAGGCGCTGGGCGATGCGCATGGTGCGGGTGGCGCTGAAGCCGAGCTTGCGCGAGGCCTCCTGTTGCAGGGTCGAAGTGGTGAACGGCGGCAGCGGATGGCGCCGGATCTCCTTGTGCCGGACCTCGACGACGCGCAGCGAGGCGGCTTCCTCGACGGCTTTGGCGGCCGCCTTGGCGCCAGCTTCGTCGGGCAGATCGAATTTGCCCAGCTTGCGCCCGTCGAGATGGGTCAGGCGGGCGGTGAACGATTCGCCGGCGGCCGTGGCCAGGCGCGCCTCGACGGTCCAGTATTCGCGCGGACGGAAGTTTTCGATCTCCGCCTCGCGCTCGCAGATCAGGCGCAGCGCCACCGACTGCACCCGCCCCGCCGAGCGGCTGCCCGGCAGCTTGCGCCACAGCACCGGTGACAGCGTGAAGCCGACCAGATAGTCGAGTGCCCGGCGCGCCAGATAGGCTTCGATCAGTTCCTGATTGAGCTGCCGGGGATGCCGGAAAGCCTCGGTGACCGCGTTCCTAGTCACTTCATTGAAGACGACACGTTCGACCTTGACCCGGTCCAGCGCTTTGCGCGCGGCCAGTTCATCGGCAATGTGCCACGAAATCGCTTCGCCTTCGCGGTCGGGGTCGGTCGCCAGGATCAGGGCATCGGCCTTCTTGACCGCCTCCGCGATTTCGCGCAGGCGCTTCTCGCCGCGCGGGTCGACCTTCCACACCATGGCAAAGTCATGTTCGGGATCCACCGAACCATCCTTGGCCGGCAGGTCGCGGACGTGGCCATAGCTGGCCAGCACCTGATAATCCCGGCCAAGGTACTTGTTGATGGTTTTGGCCTTGGCCGGCGATTCGACGACGACGACTTTCATATATACCTGGATTGCTGTTGTGTTGCGTGCGTGGTTGCGTGATCGAGGGAACGGAGCCGGTCCCGGTCAGGGAATGTTCCGCGGACTGTCGGCAAGCAGCGCCACCCGGTTGCCCGGATGGCGTTCGACCCGGCCGGCCAGCTCCAACTCGAGCACGACCGTCTGGATCAGCGCCGCTGACACTTGGCACTGCCGGACCAGTTCGTCAACCGCCACAGGTGTCGGGCCGAGTAATTCGGCCACCGCCCGGCGCACGGGGGCGAGCTGCATTTCATCGTCGGGCAGCATCGGAGCCGGAGCGAAATCCGGGCCCTGCGGCTCCGTCACGGCGCCTCGCAGCGGCCCGGCCAGCGCGTCCAGGACATCCTTGGCGCTTTCCGCCAGAATGGCTCCCTGACGGATCAGGTGGTTGCATCCGCGCGCCCGCGGATCGAGCGGCGAGCCCGGCACCGCCAGCACCTCGCGGCCCTGTTCCAGGGCCAGCCGGGCGGTGATCAGCGAGCCAGAGCGCAGCGCCGCCTCGACCACCAGGGTGGCCAGCGCCAAGCCGGAAATCAGCCGGTTGCGCCGCGGAAAGTGGCGCGCCTGCGGTATCGTACCCAGCGGCATTTCCGAGACGACGACGCCTTGGCCTACGATCGCCTCGTGCAAGGCCCGGTTTTCCTCCGGATACACCACGTCGACGCCGCCGGCGACGACGGCTACGGTGCCGGCATCAAGTGCCCCCTGGTGGGCCGCGGCGTCGATGCCCCGGGCCAGGCCGGAGATCACGGTCAACCCCGCGGCGCCGAGATCGGCGGCCATCCGGCGGGCCAGCCGGCGGCCGTTAGCCGAGGCGTTGCGGGCCCCGACCATGGCAACGCCATTGCGTCGCAGCAGATGAACGTGCCCGCGCACGGCAAGGACCGGCGGGGCATCGTCGAGGGCCGCCAGCGCTTCGGCCTCGGCCACGGCCTGGCTGCGCGGGCAAAGACGAATCGTACGCCGGTGTCCGCCCCGCCGGGCCAGATCGGGCAGCGCCTCCAGCGCCGCGGCAACGGTCCCGTAGCGTGCCAGAAGATGATGCACGGTGACCGGGCCGACGTTCTCGCTGCGGATCAGGCGCAACCAGTCGATGCGCTCGGCCCGGTCGGGAGCCCGCGGGCGCCCGGGAAGGCGGGGAGAAGTCATCCACCCTACCTTGAGCGCCGCTTGGGTCAGGCGTCAAGAGGTGGGGAAGCGCAAGCCGCTAGGCCTTCTTCCGTCCGATCCGCGGCTCGGTGCCCGTCAGCAGGCGGCGGATGTTGGCGTGATGGCGCAACCAGACCAGCGCCGCAACGATGACGCCGAGCTCGACCAGTTGAAGATCACGCATGAACAACCACGCATAAAATGGTATTGCGGCAAGAGAAATCAATGCCGATAGCGACGAATACCGAGTCACCGCCGCAACTGCCAGCCAAGTGGCACAGGCGGCAAGACCGACCGGCCAGGCGAGCATCAGCCAGATGCCGAGGGCGGTGGCCACGCCTTTGCCGCCCTTGAAACGCAGCCACACCGGGAACATGTGGCCGATCACGGCGCCCAGTGCTGCGCTGAGTGCCATGTCCGGCCCCCACAGGCCGGCGATGGCCACCGCCGCCGCCCCCTTGCCGCCGTCGAGCAGCAGAGTGGCCGCCGCCAGATCCTTGCGGCCCGAGCGCAGGACGTTGGTGGCCCCGATATTGCCGGAGCCGACCTTGCGGATGTCGCCCAGGCCGGCCAGGCGGGTCAGTAACAGCCCGAACGGAACCGCCCCCAGCAGATAGCCGCCGATCAGCGCTGCGGCCAGGTAGGGCCAAGCGAATTCCCAGGAAATCGGATCGGGCATGGGCCGGAATCACTCCTTGCGGAGGGCGAGCGGAAACGACGGATCGACATGAATCGCTCGTCCGTCGACGACGGTGGCCAGCACCTTGCCACGCACCGGCCAGTCGTCGAACGGCGCGTTCTTCGATTTGCTGAGAAACGCGTCCGGGTCGATGCGCCATTCGCGCTCGGGGTCGAAGATCACGAGATCGGCAGGACCGCCGCGCGCCAGGCGGCCGACGCCCGGAAGGTTGAGAATACCGGCCGGGCCGGTGGTCAGGCGGGCGAGGACGTCGAGCAGATCCATGTGGCCTTCATGATAAAGGGCGAGCGACAGGGGCAGCAGGGTCTCCAGCCCGGCGATGCCCGGCTCGGCCAGGGCGAAGGGCAGGCGTTTGGCATCCTGGTCATGAGGGCTGTGATCGCTGGCGATGGCATCGATGGTGCCGTCGCTGAGCGCATCGGCGATGGCGCGCCGGTCGGCCTCGCGGCGCAGCGGCGGCGAAACCTTGGCGAAGGTGCGGTAGTCGCCGACGTCGCGCTCGCTCAGGGTGAAATAATGGGGCGCGGTATCGCAGGTCACGGCCAGACCGCGCGCCTTGGCGGCGCGAAGGACCTCGACCGCGGCGGCGGTCGAGACGTGGGCCACGTGATAGCGTCCGCCGGTCAGCTCCACCAGGCGCAGATCGCGCTCGATCATGATCACCTCGGCTGCGGCCGGGATTCCAGCCAGACCGAGGCGGGTGGCGGTCTCGCCCTCGTTCATGACCCCGGTTGCCAGCGCCGGTTCCTCCGGGTGCTGGATGATGACCTGACCGAAGGCGCGGGCATAGCTGAGCGCGCGACGCATGACCTGGGCATCGGCCACGGCCCGGGTGCCGTCGGTGAAGCCGCAGGCGCCGCATTCGGCCAGCAGGCCGATTTCGGTGATCTCCCGGCCTTCCAGGCCGCGGGTGACGGCGGCATAGGTGTAGACCTTGGCCAGCTTCGCTTCGCGGGCGCGTCGGGCGATGTATTCGATGCCGGCAACATCGTCGATCACCGGCCGGGTGTTGGGCAGGGCCGCCATCGAGG
>RFLL01000176.1 GCA_003693905.1 Alphaproteobacteria bacterium | reverse complement strand
CTCCAATGCCGGGCGCGTCGCCGATATCCACCATCTGCTGCCCGAATCGGGACTGCACATCGTTGCCGAGCATTTCCAGAAGGTCGATCATCAGCTTCTCGCCCCGCCGGAAGCGACGCTGGAGACCATTCGCACCGTTCACAGTCACGTTCAGGCGCTGTCCCAGTGCCGCCGTTTCGTGCGCGCAGCGGGGCTGAAACCGGTGGTCCATGCCGACACCGCCGGGGCGGCGGCCGAAGTGGCGGGGCGCGGCGATCCCACCGAGGCGGCCATCGCCTCGCGCCTGGCCGGCGAGATCTACGGCCTGCAGATTCTGAAGAGCGACATCCAGGATGCGCCGCACAACGTCACCCGCTTTCTGGTCATGGCGGCCGATCCGATCCATCCCGATCCCGACGACGGTCCCGTCGTCACCACCTTCGTATTCCGCGTGCGCAGCGTGCCGGCGGCTCTGTACAAGGCACTGGGCGGGTTTGCCACCAACGGCGTCAACCTGACCAAGCTGGAAAGCTATATCCTCGACGGCCGTTTTACGGTGGCGCAGTTCTACGCCGACATTGAGGGCCACCCCGACCACCGCATGGTCCGTCTGGCGCTGGAGGAACTCAGCTTCTTCTCGCGCGAGGTGCGCATCCTCGGCGTCTATCCGGCGCATCCTTTCCGTCGCACTCCCGCCGATCCCGAGGGGCAGGGCGAAGGTTGAGCCCAGCCGGGGGGCGAAAGCGCGCCGGTCCTTTCAAAGCCTTATCCGTGGGGGCCGCACGGTGCAGGAACAAACGCGTCACGCCCGGGCCGGCGGCTCGATGTACGGGTGGCGCCCCCTTCCGCGTTAACCATGAATGGAAAAGATCAAGGAAATGCGCCTGAAATTAATCTAGATTTTTCTAACAATATCCTTGATAAATAAGAACGAAACGAAAGACAGCGCCCCTTTATACTTGGGGAATGTTAATAAACATGGTTAATGCGTCGCCGTTGAACCGGGGGTGAAACGTCGGCGCATGGGGGTTCGGGGAGACAATTCGAGGGTTAGGCGATGGTCGGCATTGCAGCGGGGATGGTGGCGCTCCTGGTTACGGTGAGCGCGTTTCTTTATTTCGCGATCACGACGATCCTGGCCTGGAAGCTGGCCGTCGAGGGGCCGGAGACGCGGCGCGAGCTCGGCATTCCGCTGCTGCCGGTGTTCTTTCAGAACTTGGGCATCCCGCTGGCAGTGCTCGGCTTTGCCGTGCGCACGACCGAGATTTCGGCCCTGGGGGCGGTGATGATCGTCATCGGCGTGCTGCTGCGCTCGGAGCGCTCGGTCGCCCTCCACCCGGCGGTGGAGGCGCCCCTGGTCGGTTTGGCGGCGGTGGCGCTGGGGGCGGTCGGCATCTTTTACGGACTGGTCTGAGCCACGGACTGGTCCGAGCCGCGAGCCGGCCCGGCTCAAGGGCTGTTCAGCCAGTCCTCGATCAGGCGCCGGGCGATCGAATCGCGGCGCGGCAGTCGGAACCGCTCATCCTCGGGGCTGGCGCGCAGTTGCGCCCGCGTGAACCAGTGCGCCGCCGCCAGTTCGTGCGGGTGAACCGCAAGCGATCCGAAGGGCGCCCGGGCGACGAACCCGAGCATGATCGAAGAAGGAAACGGCCACGGCTGCGAGGAGTGATAGCGCACGTCCGCGACCTTGATGTCGAGGCCGACCTCCTCGCGCACTTCCCGTACCACCGCTTCTTCCAGGCTTTCGCCGGGTTCGACGAACCCGGCCAGGGTGGAATGCATGCCCTCCGGCCACGCCGCCTGACGGCCGAGCACGCAGCGATCGCCGCCATCATGGACCAGCATGATGACGGCGGGATCGGTGCGCGGGAAATGTTCGCTCGCGCAGGCCGGGTTTTCGCAGGTGCGCACGTGCCCGCCCTGGGCGCTGCGGGTCGGGCTGCCGCATACGCCGCAGAAGGCATGCCGGCGGTGCCAGTGCACGAGGCCGCGGGCATAGGCGAGCAACGCCCCGTCGCGGCGTGCCAGCAGCGGGCCGACGGCGCGCAGATCCTGAAACGCGCCCCGTCCGGCGAGGGCCGGCTCGTCTTCCGGGTGCGCCAGCGGCGACAGATCGAGTGCGAAAACGGCGACCTTCCCGTCGAGGCCGAGAAAGACCGCCTGCGCCGCCCGGGCGGCGAGATCGCAGGCCGCCTTGCCGCTGAGGTGCATGGCATGCGGAGCGGAGGCCGTGGCGATCAGGTTCCGGCCCTGCCATACCGGCACGAAGCGCGTGGTGGGGTCGCCGAGGCGCGCCGCAATCCACGCCGCGTCGCGGCGCAGGTGCTCGCCGCGGTCGAGATCGACGCCGCTGTAGAAATTGGGCGATGCCGGTTGGGCGGTCATGCTCATGATCCGAAGGTGGCATACGGGCCTCGGCCGATGCAATCGCCGCTGCCCCGCTTTCCGCCCGCACATGTCGCCGCTTCGGCCCTGCTTGCCGGATGGAATGCGATCCGGCACCCTGATCGGTGTGGGAACGCTGTCTGGAATGACCCGGCGCGTCTTGCTGCGCCGAACGGTTGAAGTTGCGGCCGGGGGAATGCTCGGCGGCGCGCTCGGGACGGCCGTTGGCGGGCTGCGGCCCGTCAGGGCGGGCCCGTGCGAGATCTTCCCTCCCGACGGCACCGCCCGTTTTCTGATGCGGCGCGGGAATCGGGTGATCGGGCGCCACGACATCCGCTTTGCCCGGCGCAACGGCCGCTTCATCGTGCGCAGCGACGTGCGCGCCGACATCGGCAACGGAGGCTGGCGCTTCCGCCACCACGCCGAGGAGGTGTGGCGGGAAGGGTGGCTGCACGCCGTGGTCTCGGACACCGATGACGACGGACGCCGCTACCGTGTGCGGGCGGAACGTCGCGGCGGCATCTTCGGCGGTACCGTGAACGGGACCGGCTTTACCGTATCGGGCTATCTGATCCCGTCCAGTCTGTGGCACCACGATACCATCGCCGTCGAGGCTTTGTTTGATACCGTCGATGCGCGGGTCAAGCTGGTGCGTTCCTACGACCTGGGGGCGATGACGGTCGCCGTCGGCGGCCGGCCGGTGCTGGCCCGCCATTACCGCCAGGTCGGCGAGATCGCGCGCGAAGTCTGGTACGACGCCGGGTGTCGCCTGGTGCAGGTTGCCTTCATTGCCCGTGGCGGGGTGCCGGTCACGGTGGAGCGCACGTAGTGGGGGCCCGTTGCGCGCACGACGCGGTTCCGGCCTTGCGTTGGCGGCGCGGAAACCTGATATAGTCGCCTTGGGAGGCTGGCCGCGGACGGGGCGCTCGCCAACCCGGTCAGGTCCGGAAGGAAGCAGCCGTAACGATGCGGCCCCGGGTCGCGGATCCAGTCTCCCACCCGGTTTCATCCGGCGCGATCGGGGAGGTTCCCGGGGGCATTCCCGGAGATATCCCCGGGGCGTGCCGCCTGCAACGCCGAACGCCGGCCCCGGGGCCCGCGCGCCGATCCAGTACCGCACCCGCAGACCGAAGGCCGTCCGATGACCGATTCGCCCGCCCGGCCGATGCCCTACCAGGTTCTGGCGCGCAAGTATCGGCCGGCCACGTTCTCCGATCTGATCGGTCAGCCGGCGCTGGTGCGCACCCTGACCAACGCGATCCAGTCCGAGCGCGTGGCGCACGCCTATATCCTCACCGGCGTGCGCGGGGTGGGCAAGACGACGACGGCACGGATCATCGCCCGGGCGCTCAACTGCATCGGACCCGACGGCAGCGGCGGTCCGACCCCCACGCCGTGCGGACAGTGCGCCAACTGCGTGGCCATTGCCGAGGACCGCCACGTCGACGTCATCGAGATGGATGCCGCCAGCCAGACCGGGGTCGACGACGTGCGCGAGCTGATCGAGAGCGTCAGCTATCGTCCGGTCCAGGCGCGCAAGAAGGTCTACATCATCGACGAAGTGCACATGCTGTCGAAGGCGGCGTTCAATGCGCTGCTCAAGACGCTGGAGGAACCGCCGCAGCATGTCGTCTTCATCTTTGCGACGACGGAAATTCGCCGCGTGCCGGTGACCGTGCTGTCACGGTGTCAGCGCTTCGATCTGCGCCGGGTCGAGCAGGACGTGCTGGTCCGCCACTATGCGCAGATCGCCGCCGCAGAGGGTATCGAAGCGCCGCCGGAGGCGCTGGCCATGATCGCGCGCGCCGCCGACGGCTCGGTGCGCGACGGGCTGTCCCTGCTCGACCAGGCCATTGCGCTGGGCGGCGGGCGCATCGACCCGGCGCAGGTGCGCGACATGTTGGGCTTGGCCGACCGCGGCCGCATCTTCGATCTGTTCGAGGCCCTGATCCGCGGCCAGGCGGCGCCGGCGCTGGCGGTCTTCGCCGATCTCGGCGACGCCGGGGCGGACCCGGCGGTGGTGGTTCAGGATCTGCTCGACCTCACCCATTTTCTCACCCGGGCCAAGCTGGTGCCGGCGGTGCTGGACGCCCCCGACGTACCAGAGGCTGAGCGCACCCGCGGCGGCGCTCTGGTTGCCGGGCTGTCGGTGCCGGCGTTGACCCGGGTCTGGCAGATTCTCCTCAAGGGCTTGGGCGAGGTGCAGAACGCCCCCGACCGCCGCGCGGCGGCGGAAATGGTACTCATCCGCCTGGCCTATGCCAGCACGCTGCCGACGCCG
>RFLL01000175.1 GCA_003693905.1 Alphaproteobacteria bacterium | reverse complement strand
GAATTGGCGCGCCTGTGGGAATCGGGCTACAGCGCCTCTGCCATCGGCCGCATTCTCGGTGTGTCGAAAAACGCCGTCGTTGGCAAGGCGCATCGCATGCGTCTGGCCGCGCGGCCATCGCCGATCCGCCACGAGCGACGCAACCCGGTGCGCCGGCGCATCCCGCTGTTGACCCGTCCGCAAGGGGCCGAGGCGTCGCCCGCGACCAAACCGGCCGCGACCCCGACCTCGGACGGAGCAGGTTCGAGTACGCCCCCGAATACGCTCTCGGTCACGGCGTCGCGTCTGGCGACGACACGAAACAACGGCAAGGGGCCGCGCTGTCTGTGGCCGATCGGCGACCCGCGCGAGCCCGATTTTCATTTTTGCGGTGCACCGGCGGTCGATGGCAAGCCTTATTGTTCCCACCATTGCGCCCGTGCGTACATCGTGCGCACCCCGCGCGGTGCCCACGAAGCCGCCTGAGGACCGCCCGAGGCGCTTCGACCCGAGCAAACGGTTCCGGCAGGCGAACGATCCTGACTGAACGCTCTCGGGTTGCGGTCTGCCTGAGGTGCCTTGTGCTCGGTCCTGTCTTGCGCACACCGGGATGATCACGCCGAACGAAGCCTCCTGCGTTCGGCGTGATCGCGTCATGGGCACAGGCGGATCAGCAGCGGAGCATCGAACGAATTGTCGATGACGAATTGTTGATGGGGTGAAGGCCGGGAACCGGATGGCCGGTTCCGGAGGTGGAAGAGACGGGGCAGGAATAGACGTCTGATCTTCAGACTTTCCAAGGGCCTGAAGATCTTTGCCGCCACCGGCCAAGCCCTTGAAAGAATGGCGCGCCCGGGAAGACTCGAACTCCCAACCTTCTGATCCGTAGTCAGACGCTCTATCCAATTGAGCTACGGGCGCATTGCCGTGGCGCACATGTAGGCACGGCAGCGGCGAAACGCAACCGTCATCGGCCAAGGCGGGCGCGACATTACGCGAGCCGGCAGGGCGACGCAAGACCTTCGCCAGATCGGCGGAATCCTTCGGCTTCGGCCTTTAGGGTGAAGGAAATCAGGCTTGTACCCCCAGAATCCATCTATTAGTATCGGCGCACGTTGGGGGGGTAGGAACAACCGGCCCGACCTTGGTTGGCCGGGTTGTGTTGGACCTACGACATTCAGTGGGCGCTTCCATGGATAAACGGCCAGTCTTTTCCTTGCGCGCATTCGCGACGATCGTGGGCGTCGCGTTTTTCTTGACCGGCTGTGCATTCGTGGACGAGGCCCTGCTTCCGTCGCTGACCGGCGAACCGGACAGCGAATCCAAGGCCGCGACGCAGACCTCCCAGGCCCCGGCCCAGGCCACCCAGGCCCAGAGTGCTCAAGCCCAGCCCCCGGCCACTCAGACTCAGTCGGCGCCGGCGATCGTCGAAGCGCCGAGCGGTCCGCGCTTCGGGACCACCAACTTCGAAGCGCCGGGTGTGACCACGGCCCAGCCGAGCGGTACCCACGTCGGCCAGAAGATTCAGGAACTGCGGGAAGATCTGGCGCGCCTTCAGACCCGCATCGCCGATCACAACCAGCAGCTTCAGGCCTACCGCGAGGCGGCGAGGCGCGGCGCGCGCGCCTATCACAGCCTGGTGGCGCAGATCAACGCCCGGCTCCAGGTCGGCACCACCCCCGGCAATCCCGAGCTCGTCGCCCAGTGGAACCAGGCCCAGGTCGAACTCGACAAGGTCGGTGAAAGCATCTCGAAGCTGAACTCGCTCGCCAGCGAGGTTTCCTCGACCTCGGCCCTGGCCGCTTTTCTGCTCGAATCGACCCGGGCCACGTTCGAGTTGCGCGGCGCGGTCGAAGAGGATCACCGCCAGCTTGCGGTGCTCGAGGACGAGGTCAACAAGACGGTGGTGGTCATCGACCGCCTGCTCAACGAGTTGTCCGAGGACATCAGCCGGGCTCAGAACTACTACACCACCGAACGGGCGAATCTGACCGCCATGCAGGTCGCCATCGACAACGGCGAATATATCGGCGGCAGCCTGGCCGGGCGCGCCTATGGCACGCCGCCGCCACCGCCGCCGGGCGGTGCCGCCGCCCTGGTCGGCAAACGCCAGCCGCTGGTCATCATCCGCTTCAGCGAACCCGACGTCGATTACGAACAGGCGTTGTTCGCCGCCGTCAGTCGCGCGCTCGAACGCAAGCCCAATGCCGGCTTCGACCTGGTGGCGGTGGCACCCAACGTCGGCTCGCCGGCTCAGGTCTCGCTGGCGACCAGCAAGTCGCGGCGCTTCGCCGAAAAGGTGCTGCGGTCACTGACCCGGATGGGCCTGCCCGCCGACCGGATCACGTTGTCGGCCACCAGCAGCCCGAACGTCCAGGTCAACGAGGTGCACGTCTACGTGCGCTGAACCGCGCCTGCCCGGCCCGCCCCTGCCCTGTCCAGCCCTACCCTGTCCGACCCCGTCCGCACCCGCCTTTTTCCGGCTCGGGTTCCCTGCGGGCTCGTCTTTTCCCGTCCTTTTCCGCCCCCGGTTGCGGACGAACGCCGCGTCTTCGTGACGCCACCGACGAGCGGGTGCTCAGCAAGGCCCCGCGTCACGTTGCCGGTTCCTCACCGCCGGCTTCCGGCACAAGATACGGTGAATTTTTTTCTCATTCCCCCAAAATCTGCTCAGAATCCGGTTGACGCGACGCGAAACCGGTTGCTAAGGGGAAGATCTCAGGTGCATGGACGCGGGCCCATGATGCAACCCTGACAGCGTGGCCCGGCGCAGACATCCGGTTGATCGGAGGGACGCGCCGGGTCATTGCGTTTGGGCGCTTTTTCCCTGCTCGTCATACCCGCGACGGCCGCCTGCCGGTCGCTCGTTCCGTCCGCTCCTCCCGTCCACCGGTTCCCGCCCATCATTTTCCATCCGCCGTTTCATGGCCAACCTTCCACGGGGATCATCCGGAAGCAGCGGGAGACGTTTGTCGACGATGACGGGTGCTCGCGGTCACTTTCGGGCACCATCGAGT
>RFLL01000174.1 GCA_003693905.1 Alphaproteobacteria bacterium | reverse complement strand
CTGCTGGAGCTTCAGCGCCGGCGCGGTGTGCGTTACGGTCAGCTCGGGGGCGAGGAGCTGCGCCGCTTCGAGCCAACGCTGGCACCGATCTTCGCCCGCGCCATCCACTATCCGGACGTCGGCTATACACTCGACCCGGCCCGCCTCGTGCGCGCTCTGGTCGACGCGGCCGGGCGCCTGGGCGGCCGGCTGCTGCGGGCCGAGGCGCACGGCTTCGATATCGCACCGGAAGGCCCGCGGGCGGTTCTGACCAGCATCGGTCCGGTACCCTGCGACGCGGTGGTGATCGCCGCCGGCGCCTGGTCGAAGCCGCTGGTCGCAGCCCTGGGCAGCCGGCCGCCGCTCGATACCGAGCGCGGTTATCACGTCCAGTTTCCGGCCGCCGGGGTGGGGCCGCGTCTGCCGATCTTTTCGACCGAGCGCGGCATCGTGGCGACGCCGCTGGCGGCCGGGTTGCGGGTGGCGGGCACGGTGGAACTGGGCGGTCTGCACGCGCCGCCCGACTGGCGCCGGGCCGAGGTTCTGCGGCGCCAGGCGGTGCGCTGGTTTCCGGGGCTGGACAGCGGCGCCGAACCCGGCCGGTGGATGGGATTCCGCCCTTCGATGCCCGATTCGCTGCCGGTGATCGACCGCGCGCCGCGTTTTGCCAACGTCGTCCTTGCCTTCGGCCACGGTCATTGCGGCATGATGATGGGCGCGCGCACCGGGCAGATCGTCTGTGCCCTGATCGCCGGGCGCGACCCCGGGATCGACATGGCGCCGTACCGGGTCGACCGCTTCGAGCGCGGCGTGCGGCGTCGGCATCCTTAAGAAAGTTTCAACGTCTGGTGGCTCACTTTGCCCGAATCCACTATGTCCGATACGTCTGACAACTCGAACCTGAGCAGGAACCGGGGATCTGATGGGACGCTCCGCGATGCCTGAACCGGCGGCCAACATCCGCGACGTGCGCCTGACCGAGGTACTGGGCCAGCGTTATCTGAGCTATGCGCTGTCGACGATCATGTCGCGCTCGCTGCCCGATGTGCGCGACGGCCTCAAGCCGGTGCACCGGCGGCTTCTTTACGCCATGCGCCAGCTTCATCTCGACCCCGGATCGGGGTTCAAGAAATCAGCGCGCGTCGTCGGCGACGTGATCGGCAAGTTCCATCCCCACGGCGAGCAGGCGATCTACGATGCGCTGGTGCGTCTGGCACAGGAATTTTCGCTGCGCTATCCGCTGATCGACGGCCAGGGCAACTTCGGCAACATCGACGGCGACAATGCCGCCGCCATGCGCTACACGGAAGCGCGCCTCACGGCGGTCGCTGCCGCGCTGCTCGACGGCATCGACGAAGACACGGTCGATTTCCGCCCCACCTACGACGGCGAATCGCGCGAGCCGGTGGTTCTGCCGGCCAGTTTTCCCAATCTGCTGGCCAACGGGGCCCAGGGCATCGCGGTCGGCATGGCGACCTCGATCCCGCCGCACAACGTAGCCGAGATCTGCGACGCCCTGCTGCACCTCATCAAGGCGCCCAGGGCGACCGTTGCCAAGCTGGTCGAACTGATGCCGGGACCGGATTTTCCGACCGGCGGCATTCTGGTCGAATCGCGCGAACAGGTGGTCGAAGCCTACAAGACCGGACGCGGGTCGTTCCGTCTGCGCGCCCGGTGGGAGGTCGAAAAGGTCAAAGGCGGCGGCTGGCGCATCGTCGTCACCGAAATTCCGTTTCACGTCCAGAAATCGCGCCTGATCGAAAAGATCGCCGAGCTGATGGCGGCGCGCAAACTGGCCATGCTGGGCGATGTCCATGACGAGTCGACCGAGGATGTGCGTCTGGTTCTGGAACCGAAAAGCCGCAACGTCGATCCTCAGGTGCTGATGGAATCGCTGTTCCGCCAGACCGATCTCGAAGTGCGCATCGGGCTCAACATGAACGTGCTCGATGCCGACAACACGCCGCGGGTGATGAACCTGCGCGAGGTCCTGCGCGCCTATCTGGAGCACCAGAGGGTGGTGCTGGTGCGGCGTACGCGCTTCCGCCTCGACAAGATCGAACGCCGGCTCGAAGTCCTCGGCGGCTATCTCATCGCCTATCTCAATCTGGACGAGGTGATCCGCATCATCCGCGAAGAGGACGAGCCCAAGCCGGTCCTGATGAAGCGCTTCAAGCTGAGCGATGCCCAGGCCGAGGCGATCCTCAACATGCGCCTGCGGGCCTTGCGCAAGCTTGAGGAAATGGCGATCCGCAGGGAATATGATGCTCTGGGATCCGAGCGCAATGAATTGAAGACTTTACTCCAGGATGCCGATAAATCGCTTGAAGAAGGCGGGCGGGTCTGGGCGGCCGTTGCCGGACAGGTACGACAGACCCGCAAGGCTTTCGGGCCGGACACCGAGCTGGGGCGGCGCCGGACCGAGCTGGGCGAGCCGCCGGAAGAAGTGGTGGTGCCCCTGGAGGCCGTGGTTGAACGCGAACCGGTTACCGTCCTGTGTTCGGCCAAGGGCTGGATCCGCACCATGCGCGGCCACCTGGAGGACGTCTCCGATGCCCGTTACAAGGAGGGCGACCGGGCGCGCTTTGCGCTTCACGCCCATACTACGGACAAGCTGCTGCTGTTCGCGACCAACGGCCGCTTCTACACCATCAGCGTCGACAAGCTGCCCGGCGGGCGCGGCTTCGGCGAGCCGGTGCGCCTGATGGTCGATCTGCCCAATGATCAGGATATCGTCGCCCTGTTCGTCTTCCGGCCCGGCCTGAAGCTGCTGGTCGCTTCTTCGGACGGGCGTGGCTTCATCGTTTCCCAGGACGACGTCGTCGCTCAGACCAGAAACGGCAAGCAGGTGCTCAATATCGGCCAAGGGGCCGAGGCGGTGGCCTGCACCCTGGTTCAGGGCGACAGCGTGGCGGTGGTGGGGGAAAACCGCAAGCTGCTGATCTTCCCGCTGGACGAGTTGCCCGAGATGAGCCGCGGTCGTGGCACCATTCTGCAACGCTACAAGGACGGCGGCCTGGCCGACATCAGGACGTTCACCCTGGCCGACGGGCTGAGCTGGACGATGGCCGGCGGGCGCACCCGGACGGAGACCGATCTGCGGCCGTGGATTGGCAGGCGCGGCGGTGCCGGCCGTCTGCCACCCAAGGGGTTCCCCAGAAGCGGGCGCTTCCGGTAGTCCGCCTGCAATCCTCCGAGGCGGATCGAATCGGCTTTTTTCTTGCACCGTGGCGCGGTTGTCGTATTGAAAAGCGCGCGCAAGGCGCATACGGCCGCGCGCCGGGTACTTCCGTGCGAAGGCTGGCGCGAAAGGCGCAGGGCGGAATGGAAAAGGCAGGGATCACCACGATGCATGTTTTCTCCGCGACATCGCCGACGCTTGCCGCCGTTCTGTGGCCCGTACCGGCGCGCGCCGGTCGGGCGGTGCAGGCCGGCCGCGGCCTGGCGCTGGCGGTGATCGGCTCGCTCGTGCTGTGGGCGTCGGCCAAGGTTCAGGTGCCGTTCTATCCGGTTCCGATGAGCCTGCAGACCCTGGCCGTGCTTGCGCTCGCCATGGCCTATGGCTGGCGGCTGGGGGGGCTGAGCGTGATGCTTTATCTGGCCGAAGGGGCGCTTGGTCTGCCGGTGTTCGCCGGCACGCCGGAAAAGGGCCTGGGTCTGGCCTACATGATGGGCCCCACCGGCGGCTATCTGATCGGTTTCGTCGTTGCCGCCGTCGCCTGTGGCATGCTGGCCGAACGCGGCTGGGACCGCGGCCCGCTCACCACCGCCTCGGCCATGCTGATCGGCAACGTGCTGATCTATGTTCCCGGCCTGTTGTGGCTGGGCGCATTGTTCGGCTGGGACAAGCCGATCCTGGCATGGGGATTGACGCCGTTCCTGCTTGGCGATGCGGTCAAGCTGGCCCTGGCCGCCGCCCTCATGCCCGCGCTGTGGCGTCTGGTGGCGCGCTTCGGTGCCGGGGTGTCGATGCGCTGACGTGCGGGCGACGGCGGCGTCGCAACGGACGACAGGAATACAAGAATAAAGGGCTTGGCCGCATCGTCGCGGCACGGGTCCGGACAAGGGTGAGGCTGTAAAAGAAACGGGCTCCGCAGCACGCGCGGGTCCCGCAAAGACAGGGGAGACGGACGATCGCAATCCTGGTGCGTTTCGTGCGCCTGGTCGACGGCCTGAACGAAGCCGTCGGGCGTACCGTTTCGTGGCTGACGCTGTTCATGGTGCTGGTGACCTTTGCGGTCGTCGTGCTGCGCTATGTGTTCGCCATCGGCTGGGTGTGGTTGCAGGAATCCTACGTCTGGATGCACGGCATCGTGTTCATGGTCGGTGCCGGCTACACGCTGCTGCACAACGGACATGTGCGCGTCGATGTGTTCTACCGGCCGGCCGGCATGCGATACCGCGCCCTGGTTGATCTGTTCGGCTCCTTTCTGCTGCTGCTGCCGATGATCGTGCTGGTGTTCGTCGTCGGCTTCGACTACGTCGCATCGTCGTGGTCGATGCTGGAGGAATCGCGCGAAGCCGGCGGTCTGCCCGGCCTGTTCCTTCTCAAATCGGTCATTCTGGTCTTTTGCGTGCTGACCGGCCTGCAGGGGCTGTCGCTGGCGGCACGCTCGTTCCTGGTGCTGCGCGGACATCCGGAATTCCTCGCTGCCGCCGAGACGCTGGAAGAGGGCATCTAGGCATGGATTCGGCCCTTCTCGGCGAGGTTATGAGCCTGCTCATGTTCGCCACCGCCTGTGGCGTCCTGTTGCTCGGTTTTCCGGTCGCCTTCACGCTGGCCGGTACGGCGCTTGCGTTTGCCGGCGTCGGGCACCTGCTCGGCGTGTTCAACATGAGTCTGCTCGGCGGTCTGCCGTCGCGCTATTTCGGCGTCATGGTCAACGAGGTTCTCGTCGCCGTGCCCCTGTTCGTGTTTATGGGGGTGATGCTGGAAAAATCGAAGATCGCCGAACAGCTTCTCGAGACCATGGGTCTTCTGTTCGGCAAGATGCGCGGCGGTCTGGGGCTTTCGGTGGTTTTCGTCGGCATGCTGCTGGCCGCCTCCACCGGCATCGTCGGGGCCACCGTAGTGACCATGGGCCTGCTGTCACTGCCGACCATGCTCAAGGCCGGCTACGATCCCAAGCTGGCCTGCGGCACGATCTGCGCCTCGGGTACGCTCGGCCAGATCATTCCGCCGTCGATCGTGCTCGTCATTCTCGGCGACATCCTTCAGGGCGCCAACACGCAGGCGCAGCTTGCACTGGGCAACTATGCGCCGGACCCGGTTTCGGTCATCGACCTGTTCGCGGGCGCCTTCCTGCCCGGCATGGTGCTGGTCGGCATGTACATGCTGTGGATTCTGATCATCTCGGTTTTCCGCCCCGACGCCTGTCCGCCGGTCGAGACCGGGGAAACCCGGGCCGAGGTGCGTGCGCGCGTGCTGCGTGTCATGATGCCGCCGGCCACGCTCATCATCCTGGTCCTGGGCTCGATTCTGGTCGGTGCTGCAACTCCGACCGAAGCGGCGGCGATGGGCTCGGTCGGGGCCATGCTGCTGGCCGGGCGCGCCGTCGATGCGCGCACCGTGTGGCCGGTCTACGCCGCCGGGACAAGCCTGCTGGTGCTGGTCATGCTGGTCAGCCTGTTCGATCTGCGCATGCAGCGCGATGTCATTCCGACCGGCGACCTGATCGCTGCCATCGTCGCCGGGGCATGTGTGGTGGTGGTCGCCGTCGGGGTGGCGATCAGCCTCGGGCGCGTCTACCGGACCGGCATTCTGAGCGATGTCATGCGGGCGACCGTCAAGATCTCGTCGATGGTATTCGTCATCCTGCTCGGCGCTTCGATGTTCAGCTTGACCTTCCGCGGCCTCGGGGGTGAAAAGATCGTGGCCGACGTGCTGCACAGCCTGCCGGGCGGGGCCTTCGGCGCCATGTTCGTGGTCATGGCGCTGATGTTCTTCATGGGCTTCTTTCTCGATTTCATCGAGAT
>RFLL01000173.1 GCA_003693905.1 Alphaproteobacteria bacterium | reverse complement strand
GTCCGCCGCTGGCGCGCCTGTTCGATCTGCGCCCGCTGCTGGGCCTGCGCTCGGCGGCCAACACCTTCGCCCGCGAACTCAACCCCCTGGGCGCGCGGTGCCAGCTTCAAGGTGTTTTTCATCCCACCTATCTGCCCACCCATCGCGAGACCGCGTACCTGCTGGAACAGCCGCGGGCGGTGATCTTCAAGGGCGGCGGCGGCGAAGTTCAGCGCAACCCGGCCAAGCCGTGTCGCACCGCGACGGTGATCGACGGTGTCAGCGGCGAGGAAATCTGGCCGGCGCTGACCCCAGGGCAGACTTTCGCCTGGCGCGATGAGCCGCTGGATCCGGCTGGCATCGTCGCTCTGTGGCGCGGCGAGCGCGCGGCGCCGATCCCCGAAGCCGCGGTCGTCGGCACGGCGGCGATCGCGCTCAAGCTGCTCGGCCGGGCAAAGGACATGGCGGCGGCCGAAGAGATGGCGCGGGCGATGTGGGCGGCCCGTGACAAACGCCGGGTGCGCTGAACGGATGAGGCTTTTCGGCCCGTCCCCGCCCGGCCGCTTTTTTCCCGCGTCTTTCCCCGCGTCAGCCCCCACGCCCACGTCAGGCATCGTTGGCCTTGCTTGTCGCCGTTCGGGGAAGCGCCTAGACTGCCGTTCACAACAGATTCGTAATGATTCGTTGGGAAAACGGGCCATTGAAGGTATCGGGGGGGCGCTCGGGTCGAAGATCGCGCAAGCGGTTTGCGCCGGATCGAACCCGGTGCCATCTGATTGACCGGTTGCAGCGATGACACCCTATCTGGACCCGGCCGATCCGGTCGCTCTGATCGCCGCGGCCCTGCTTGGCATCACCGTCATTGTCGGCGTGCTGGCGATGGTCTGGCGCCAGCGTGCGCGCGTCGCCCTGGCGCAGGCCGAAGCAGCCGCGGACCGCGCGGCGCGGGCGGAAGCCCGGCTTGCCGCCGTCCCCGACGGGCTGGCGATTCTGCACCGATCGAACGGGGCCGCGCGCCCGGAGCGGCTGGGGACGGGCGGGCGCATCGAGCTTACGCCGCGTCTGGCCGAGGTTCTGGGGCTGGATCTGACGCGACCGATCGGCTGTGACGAGCTCGTGGCCGCTTTCGATGACGCGGCCGGTGAAAAACTGCGCACGGCCCTCGATCGTCTGTGCGCGGAGGGCACCGGTTTCGAGCTAATCCTGCCGTGCGCCGACGGGCGGCGCACCTGCGCGGTGGTCGGTGCGGTGCCTGGGGAGGCGGCCGGTGCGGGCGATGAGGCGCTGGTGTGGTTCCGTGACGTCTCGCCCCTGGCCTGCGATCTGGCCGCGGCCGAGGCGGCCCGCGACACCCTGGCCGCCGTTCTCGATGCCGTGCCGGTTCCGATCTGGCGCCGGGATGCCGATCTCAATCTGATCTACTGCAACCGCGCCTACGCGGCAGCGGTCGAGCTTGATCCGGACGAGGCGATGACGCAGGCGGTCGAGATCCTGGGCAAGGCCAGAGGTGGTACGCTGCGGGCGCTGGCCCGGCGCGCACTGGAGACGGGCGCACCGGCTGCCGAACGCCACCATGTCGTGATCGGCGGCGCGCGGCGCCTGCTCGAAGTCGAAGAGCGTCCGTTCGGCGACGATACCACGCTCGGCCATGCCGTCGACCGCACCGAAGCCGAGGACCTGGCCGCGGAACTGAAGCGTCACGTCGCGGCTCATGCCGAGGTTCTGGAAAGCCTGGCCAGCGCGATCGCCATCTTCGGGCCCGACATGCGCCTGACCTTCTTCAACACCGCCTATACGCGGCTGTGGGCGCTCGATGAATCGTACCTGGCGAGCAAACCGACGCTCAGCGACATCCTCGAAGTGCTGCGCGAAGCCCGACGCCTGCCCGAGCAGGCCAATTTCCCCGAGTACAAGCGCCAGTGGCTGCGGACCCTGCAAACCCTGATCGATCCCGTGGAGGAGCTTCTGCACCTGCCCGACGGCACCACCCTGCGCAGCGTCGCCAGTCCGCATCCCTTCGGCGGCGTTCTGTTCATCTACGAGGATGTCACCGACCGCCTTACCCTGGAACGCTCCTACAACACCCTGATCGAGGTCCAGCGCGAAACTCTCGACAATCTGTTCGAGGGGGTCGCCGTCTATGGTGCGGACGGGCGGTTGAAGCTGTCCAATCCGGCCTTTGCGCGAATCTGGAACCTGCCGCCCGAAGTCCTCGAAGGCGAGCCGCATGTGCGCGAGCTGATCGAATATGCACGCTCCTACTACGATCTCGACGACGAGGCCTGGGTGGCATTTCGCGAATCCCGGGTCGCACGGGCAACCGAGCCGGATTTTCGCAGCGGCCGGCGCACGCGCGCCGACGGCATCGTGATCGACTGGACCCAGGTGCCGCTGCCGGACGGGGCATCACTGTTCACCTTCGTCGATGTCACCGACTCGCTGCGGGTCGAACGCGCCCTGCGCGAACGGGCCGAAGCGCTGGAGACCGCCGATCGGCTGAAATCGGAATTCATCGCCAACATCTCGTACGAGTTGCGCACACCGCTCAATGCCATCGTCGGCTTTGCCGAAATCCTCGAAAACCAGTTCTTCGGTCCCCTCAACGAACGCCAGGTCGAATACAGCCGTGCCATCGTCGAAGCCTCGCAACGGCTGATCTCGCTGATCAACGACATCCTCGACCTTGCGACCATCGAGGCCGGCTACATGGAACTGGAGCAAACCGACGTCGACGTGCGCGAACTGCTCGACAGCGTGCGCACCCTGGGGCAGGAACGCGCCCGCACCCGCAACATCGAGCTGCGGGTCGAATGCCCGGCCGATATCGGTCGCATCGAGGCCGACCCCCGGCGCCTCAAGCAGGCTCTGTTCAACCTCCTGTCCAATGCCTTCAAGTTCACGCCCGAAGGTGGTGTCGTCACCGTGGAGGCGGCGCGCGATGGCAACGACCTGGTGCTGAGCGTCAGCGATACCGGCATCGGCATCAGCGCCGAAGATCTCGATCGCGTGTTCGGCAAGTTCGAACGCGGAAGCGCACAGGCCGGACACAGCGGCGCCGGTCTCGGCCTGTCGCTGGTCAAGAGCCTGATCGAACTTCATGGCGGGCGGGTCACGCTCGATTCGCGCCCCGACGAAGGTACCCGGGTGACATGCCGCATTCCGATTGCAGCGGGCACCCGGGCGCCGGGCGACGATTCGACCCGTGCCGCACTCGGCGGCGCCCGGCCCCGCACCTGACAGGTATCGCGGGCGGCAGACGGCGACCAACGGCATCCCTGGCCGGCATCTCGATCAGGCCTGGCCGGCTCTACCCGTTGGACGGTATGGCGCGGCGCAGATCAGGGGCACCAGAAACCGGAAAGAAGAAAAGAAGACAAGCTAGTCGTGGAACATTGCGGGGCTTGCTTCGGAGGCCTGGCGGGCGGGGGCGCTCCCGTGAGCACCTTTTGCGGCAGAGGACGGTTCGGCCACCGGCAGGGCGCGCAACTGGGCGCATGCCAAGCGCACGTTCTGGGCATTGGCTTCGCACGGGTCGCGTGAATAGGCGTGAACCGCCGCCTTGGCCGCCGCCCACACCTGCCGTCGCTTGGCCTGTATGGTGGTTTCGCTCATGAGGGCCTCTCCCTTTTGACAGGATATTGGGGCCCGCGCCGCTCTTCCGCTTCAATTATGGTTAATATATCGCCGCTCGGACCGGCCGGCCAATCACATCTTTCAATTACCGGTTGCGACACTGTTCCCGCGCCGCACGCACCCCTCGGGAGAGGGGGCCGGGGAAAGGGATGGCCTCCGGCGCGGATACGCTCAGGCGGCCAGCAACGAGGTCGCGCGCGCTTCGGCGCGTTCGGCATGGTCACGCTGGCCAAGACCGGCGTGGGCGCGAGCCACCATGCGCCAGTTCTGCGGGCTGGTCGGCTTCAGTGCGCAGCGCTCGTTGGCGAGCGCCAGCGCCAGCGCAAAGCGGCCGGCGCGCAGGGCGGCTTCGAGCAGGGTCCAGCCGATGATGTCGCGCTGGGCGAAGCTGCCGCCGAGGCGGTGGGTACGATAGCGCACCGGCAGCAGCAGGTCGACGCAACGCCCGTAGTCGCCTTTGCCAAACGCCTGCAATGCGCGGCAGAACGGCAGGCCGATGATGCGGCTCATGGCGACGTTGGCGTCGCCAGCGTGGGCGACGTAGCGTTCGTTGGCGTTGAGCAGACGCTCGGCCGCCTCGGTGCGTCCGTCGGCGACGAAGGTCATCATCGCGTGCACGTCGTTGAAGGCGTACAGGGTGTCGGTGGCGTTCGGTTCCCACTTGTCGGCGAGGTCGCGCCACCGGGCGCCGACGTCGATGTCGAGAAGCTTGAGACGCCACAGCAGGGCGGCGGCGTCGAGTTCCTCGTATTTGTCGCCGCTGGGGGTGTCCGAGTGCAGGTGGCGGTCATGGATCTCCAGCACCCGGTCGACCTGCATCAGATCGAGGTGGAACAGCGCCAGATGCCACCACAGGTGGTTGGCGAAATTGCTGCCGGTCCAGTCGTCGGCACGGCTGCGCATCCACCAGATTCCGCCTGACTGGCGCCCCATCATTTCGAGAACGTGGGCCACGGCGTGGATGGCATAGGGGTGGCGCGGGCGCATGGCCACGGCGCGGCGGCCAAGCTCCTCGGCGTGGGAGAAGTGGTTGTTCTCTTCCAACCCGAAGGCATAGAAGCCGAGAACGAATTCATGGCCCGGCAGGCCTTCGCTCCACAGGGGAAAGACCCGGGCGACGCAATCGCGCTGGCCCGGCGTATCGCCCAGCAGCACGTCGGTCAGATGGACCAGTTGCAGCGCCAGCAGGTCGTGGGGGTGGCGGGTGAGGACCGCTTCCCAGTGTTGTACGGCCCCGAAGAAATTGCCGTCGACCCAGGCGCGCAGGGCGGCAATGTGGCCGCGTTCGCGATCGTTGGCCTGCCTCGCCAGACGTTCGGCCGCCTCTACGCTGACCAGCATGGGGCGGTAGGCGCGCACTTCCATGGTTTGGGTCAGCAGGCCGGCCTTGAAGCAGTGAGCGAGCACGAAATCCGGATGTTCGCGCAGTACTTCGTCGATGCCGGCAACCGGATCGCCCTGAAAGGCCAGGCTGTCTTCGTGCAGGCGATCCAGTGCCCGGATCGCGGCAGGGTCGGGGTAGGAGACGGGAACGTCGCGACAGTCGGCGTTCGTCATGGCGAAGCCTCGAATGCGGTGGTGGCAGGACGGACACTTTCAGGATGCGCCTACTGCGCCCGAGTCGTCGAGCCAGGTCGGCTGCGGTGCACCGGATCCCGGGCCGCCGGGAGTACGCGCACCTCGCCGGTGGTGATTTCCTCCGCGACCTGCCGCTGCAGTCCGTCGAGGCGCTGCCATACCGTCGCCGGGTCGATGGTGCCGCTGACGATGAGATAGCCGGCCAAGCCAGCGGCGATACCGAAGCCGATTGTGGCCGACCAGCGCCGCCGTCGTCCACTTGCCGCCAGGGTGCGCTTGACCCGGCGGGCGTCCTGGCGCCGGCGTTCCTCGGCCCGGCGTCGGGCTTCGGTCCTGGCCTGTCGGCGCCGCTCTTCGATCTCGCGGGCCGCCTGTTCGGCTTCGCATTTGGCCGCTTCGATCGCTTCGCGCGCTTTTTCCGCGGCGATCCGGCGCAACTCCATTTCGCGCCGGCGTGCCGCGCGTTCCGCGGCGTGGGGATCGGCGGCATCGGCCTGTGACGGGACAGGGGAAGCAATAGGGAAATCGGACATGTGAGGTGGCTCGCCGGATAGTGTGGAGGAGGGCGCAGGGACGGGCCCGGGCCCGGGGCCGTGGGCGGCGGCCCCCGGAGTTGACGTGGCGGCTGGGGCCGGGTCATGCGTCCGGAGCCGGGCCTGGATTTCAGCCTGGGCCGCCGCGGCGCGCTCGCTGGCGGCCCGGGCTTCGCGGGCCGCACGCTCATAGGCGCTTTGAACCGTGCTCAGCCGGGCCTCGGCGGTGGCCGCCCATTCGGCGCGGGCGCGCGCCAGGCGTTCGGCCTCCTGCGCCTTCCACAGGGCCTCGGCCTCGCTCAGGCGCTCGCGCATTTCGGCCTCCCATTCGGCCCGGGCTGCGGCCAGACGCGATTCCGTTTCCGCCGTCAGTGCCGCCTTGAGTTTGCCCAGGCGCTCGGTTTCTTCACTCTGCCAGGCTTCGCGGGCGGCGGCCACGGCTTCGGCGATGCGTCTGTCTTCGGCGGCGCGGCGGGCAAGCTCGTCACCGGCGGACTCGCGGGCACGTTCGGCTTCCCAGGTCGCTTTGGCCTCGGCGACGGCTTCGGTCGTAGCTGCGGCGACGGCCTCGGCGATGCGGCGTTCGCTTTCGCTGCGCCAACGCTCCTCGGCCTCGGCCACCGCCGCGGCAATGCGCTGCGCGGTCTCGTCCTCCCACTCGGCCCGGGCCGCCGCCACGAGCGCATCCGGGTCGGAGACCGATACCGGGGGCGCCGTCTCGAGCGCGATTTCGGCCCCGGCCTCAACTTCGGCGTCGGGGGTGGTTTCAATTTCAGTATCATCGCGGGATCGGGCCGCTTCGGCCTCCCAGGCTTCGCGTGCGGCGGTCAGGCGACGGGCTTCTTCGGCCTGCCAGGCGACATGCGCCTGAGCCAGGCGCGCGTCGATCTCGGCCTCACGCTCGTCCTCCCACCGGGTCCGTTCCGCCGCCAGACGCTCGGCCGCGGCCTTCTCCCACAAGGCCTTCTCTGTTTCCAGCCGATGCAGCCATTCCTCGTCCCAGCCGGCGCGCGCGATGCCGAGGCGCTTTTCTTCCTCCTTGAGCCAGGTCGCCCGGGCGTCATCGAGGCGGGCGGCCTCGTGGCGGTGCCATTCTTCTTCGGCTTCGCGCAGCCGCTTTTCGACTTCGCTTTCCCAGAGCGCCCGTTCGGCGGCGCGGCGTTCGGCTTCCTCTTGCTCCCAAGCGGCGCGCGCTTCGGCCAGGCGCTGTTCCTCGGCTTCGCGCCAGCGTGCTTCGGCCGCGGCCAGACGGGCCTTTTCCTCGCTCTCCCAGGCGGTGCGCGCCTCGGCCACATGGCGCGCAGCTTCGGCTTCGTGAGCGGCCAAGGCCTGGTGCAGACGACGTTCGGCCTCGGCCTCCCAGGCGGCGCGGGCTTCGGCCAGGCGCTGTTCTTCCTCCTGTGCCCAGGCCGACATGGCGGCGGCGAGGCGCTTTTCCGCCGCTTCCTGCCACGAACGCTGGGCCGCGGCCAGAGCGGCGGCGGGCTCTTCGGCATTTCCCCCGGCCCCCCCATCCCCGGTGGGTTCATCGCCGGTGCCGGTGGCTTCATCGTCGACAGCGGTCGCGTCCGGCGCCGCCGGCACCAGATCGAACAACGCTACCGTGGAAGCGACATTGAAGCCGTCGGCATCGGCGCCGAGAACGCGGATGGTGAGAGGACAGGCGTCGTTGCCGCTTTCGGGTGGATAGAAGTGCAGATCGACGAGATCGTCGATGGTCAGCGACCACGTTCCGTCCCAGTTGTTGCGCCCCGCCGACAACCCGGATCCGACCGGCACGTTCTCGACCTTGATCGAGATCGGGCCGTGAAGGTCGCGCGCGGCCAGTTCGCCCGCAATGTCGAGCGGGATCGCCCGCGTCCTGTCGCCGCCTGCGCTCACTTCCGGTCCTGTCCTTGTCGTCGTTTCCGGACCCGGGCCGGGTCGTTGATCCGCTGCGCCGGCACGC
>RFLL01000172.1 GCA_003693905.1 Alphaproteobacteria bacterium | reverse complement strand
GTCGCGCTCGATCAGGCGGCCAAATGGGCGGTGGTCGAACATCTGATGCGCCCGCCGCGGGTCATCCCGCTGACCCCGTTTTTCAATCTGGTCCTGACCCACAACACCGGCATCAGCTTCGGCCTGTTCCAGGGCGGTAGCGCCAACGCCTGGGTGCTCACCGGTTTCGCCCTGGCCGTGGTCGGCGGCCTGATGGTGTGGCTGTGGCGCCAGCCGGAGCCTCTGATCGCCTGGGCCATCGGGCTGGTGATCGGCGGCGCGCTCGGCAACGTGGTCGACCGGGTGCGCCTTGGCGCCGTGGTCGATTTCCTCGACCTCCACATCGGCGACTGGCACTGGCCGGCCTTCAATTTCGCCGACACGGCGATTACCGTGGGGGTCGGCCTGCTTCTTCTCGACGGCTTGTTCGAGACCTCGCGGCGGGGTAAAAAGGGGCCGGACAACTTGGGTTGATCCGGCCGGGTGCCAGCGCCCGGAACCGGGCCGGCGGCGGCTCGACGATGGCAACCCGACAAAGGCAGAAAGGCCGGGAAAAGAGGGGAGGACGGACCGTGACCCGCAGCTTGACCATGCGGCTCGTTACGGCCGCAGCCCTGGTGCTCGTCGTTGGCGGGTGCGAGGGAATCCGACAGCAGCTTGGTCTGAACAAGCAGGCGCCGGATGAATTCCGCGTCGTTGCGCGTGCGCCGCTCACTCTGCCGCCTGATTTTACGTTGCGGCCGCCCAAACCGGGCCTCCCCCGTCCGCAGGAAGGCAGCCCGACCCAGCAGGCGCGCAAGGCGGTTTTCCGGGCCGAACCGGACCAGCCCCCGGCGGTGCCGGTGGCCGCCGTGACCCCGGATACCCGCTCGCCGGGGGAAGTCTCGCTGCTCAAGGCGGCCGGTGCCGACAAGGTCGACCCGCAGATCCGCATGCTCATCAACCGCGAGACGGCCGAACTCAATGCCGCCGACGAGGATTTCCTCGAATTTCTGGTCTTCTGGCGGCAGAAGGATCCGTACGGCGAGGTCATAGATCCGATCGCCGAATCCAAGCGGCTGCGCGAGGTCACGGCCCTCGGCAAGGACATCACCGCCGGTCAGACGCCGACTATTAAGCGCCGTCGCAAGGCTCTGTTCGAAGGCATCTTCTAGGTGCCTGGTTGTGGGGGCTGGAGGCCGTTTCCGGTGCCGGCGCCCGTGACTTCGCTGCACTCGTGACACGTTGCGGTGCCCGCACAAGCATCCGAGAAGCGCCCGCGGGTGGGCGGCGGCTGTCTCGGCCGCCCGGGGCCGCCCGGGACCGGCATTTCGATATTCTTCACCGGCCGCCTGCCATGATGCCGCCCTCGCGCGCGACGTTCTGGCTTCGTCCGGTTGCATGCCGTCGCACGACACTCATATAACGAAGGCGTGCCTGTGAGTCTGGTGCATCTCCGGAACGCCCCTCGGAACGAAAGGCCGATCATGCATTCTCGACGTCCCGCAGTCTTTGTCGCCTTGCAGCGGTGGGGCGCGCAGCGCACTCTTGCCATCCGCCACGAACTGGACCGTTCCCGGACCCGTGCGCTCGTCCTCGCCCTCGTCGTGCTTGCCGTTCTGTGGGGACCGGGATCGCTCGCCGCCAAGGTTTTCGATCCGCAGACCTTCACCCTCGACAACGGGTTGCAGGTGGTCGTCGTCACCAACCGCCGCGCCCCCATCGTCACCCACATGGTGTGGTACAAGGTCGGCGCCGCCGACGAGGCGCCGGGGGAATCGGGCAACGCGCATTTCCTCGAACACCTGATGTTCAAGGGCACCAGGACTCTTGGTCCGGGAGAGTTCTCCAAGATCATTGCCCGCAACGGCGGACGCGAAAACGCGTTCACCAGCCACGATTACACGGCCTACTACCAGATGGTGGCCCGTGACCGGCTGGACATCGTCATGAAGTACGAGGCCGACCGGATGGCCAACCTGGTCCTCACCGACGAGGTGGTGCTGCCGGAACGCGACGTCGTGCTCGAAGAACGGCGCAGCCGGGTGAGCAACGACCCCGGTGCCAAGCTGGCCGAAATGGTCAACGCGACCCTTTACCTCAACCACCCGTACCGCCTGCCGGTGATCGGCTGGGAGCACGAGATCAAGGCTCTCAACACCGAAACCGCACTCGCTTTCTATCGCCGCTGGTACGCGCCCAACAACGCGATTCTGATCGTTGCCGGCGACGTCACGGCCGAGGAAGTGCGTCCGCTGGCCGAAAAGTACTACGGCGTAATCCCGGCCCATCCGGTGCCTGCGCGCGTCCGGCCGCAGGAGCCGCCGCAATTCGCCCCCCGGCGGGTGACGCTGGAAAGCGCACGGGTGCGTCAGCCCTCGGTTTCGATTCTCTACCTGGCGCCCAGTTATCATTCGGATCGGGTCGGGACGGATGAAAGCGGGGGCAACCGCGCCTATGCCCTGCAGGTGCTCGACGAAATCATGGGCGGCGGCACCACCAGCCGGCTGTATCGTCGCCTGGTCGTCGAGCAGGGGATCGCGGCGGCGGCCGGCAGTGCCTACGACGCCCACTCCTTCGATCTCACCACCTTCCGCTTCTACGTCTCGCCGCGCCCGGGCGGCGATCTGGACGCGGCCGAGGCGGCGCTGCGGGCGGAGATCGTGCGCCTGTTGAAAGATGGCGTCAGCGACGAAGAAGTCGTCGCCGCGCGCCGCCGTCTGGTGGCGCAGGCGGTCTATGCCCGCGATTCCCTGAGTACGGCGCCCAATGTCTTCGGGCGGGCGCTGACCACCGGCAGCACCGTGGCCGACGTCGAGGCGTGGCCGGAGCGGATTCAGGCGGTGAGCGCAGCCGAGGTCAATGCCGCGGCCCGGGCAGTCCTGCGTGATGTGCAATCGGTGACCGGCGTTCTGCGTCCCAAGCCGACAAGTTGAGTCGCAAGTTGAGCCGGTGCCAAAAAAGCGGAATTCTTCCAGTCGTCATGGATTGTTCGGGATCGGAAGCAGGATCATGACACGTTGCTTTGCCTTTCTTGCGGCTCTGGTTCTCCTGGCAATGGCGGGACCCGCCCGCGCGGTCGAGGTGCAGCGCGTGGTCAGCCCCGGCGGCATCGAGGCGTGGCTGGTCGAGGATCACACCAACCCGATCCTGTCGCTCGACCTGGCGTTCCGGGGCGGCGCGGCGCTCGACCCCGCCGGCAAGGAGGGGCTGGCCAACATGGTCTCCGGCCTCATCGACGAAGGGGCCGGGCCGCTCGATTCCCAGGCGTTTCAGGGCCGGTTGCAGGAATTGTCGATCCGCCTGAGCTTCAACGCCTCGCTCGACACCTTCGGCGGCACGTTGCAGACCTTGAGCGAGACCCGTGACGAGGCGTTCCGGCTGCTGCGTCTGGCGCTTACCGAGCCGCGCTTCGACGCCGAGCCGGTGACGCGCATCCGCAGCCAGATTCTGGCCGGCCTGGCGCAGGAGGCCGAAGATCCGCGTTCGATCGCGCGGCGCACCCTGTCCAAGGTGCTGTTCCCCGATCATCCCTACGGGCGCCCGGTCTCCGGCACGCAGCTCAGCGTGCCGCGGATTACCGTCGAGGACCTGCGCACCTTCGTCAAGGAGCGCTTCGCCCGCGATACGCTGGTGATCGGCGTCGTCGGAGACATCACCGCGCAGGAACTGGCACGCCTCCTCGACGAGACGTTTCTCGCCCTGCCGGCCACGGCCGCTTCCGCCGCGGTGCCGAGCGCCGCGGTGGCCGGTGACGGAGCCGTGGTCGTGGTCGAAAAGGACGTGCCGCAAAGCGTCGTCGCCTTCGGTCACGAAGGTATCCGTCGCGATGATCCCGATTATTACGCCGCCTATGTCGTCAACTACATCCTTGGCGGCGGCGGCTTTGCTTCGCGTCTCTACAAGGAGGTACGCGAAAAGCGCGGCCTGGCCTATTCGGTTTATTCCTATCTCAATCCGCTCGATCACGCCGCGCTCGTTGTCGGCGGGGTGGCGACCCAGAACGGGCGCGTCGCGCAGTCGCTGGAGATCATCCGCCGCGAATGGGGCCGCATGGGCGAGACCGGGCCGAGTGCGCAGGAACTGGACGATGCCAAGACCTACCTGACCGGCTCGTTTCCGTTGCGCTTTTCCAGCTCGGGACGCATCGCCGGCATGCTGGTCGGAATGCAGCTTGAAAATCTGGGCATCGACTATCTCGACCGGCGCAACGCATTCATCGAGGCGGTGACGCTCGATCAGGCGCGGCGCGTGGCGCGGCGGCTGTACGATCCCGACAGGCTCGCCGTCGTCGTGGTCGGTCATCCCACTGGCGTGACGCCGACGGCGCCGGCACCCGACCTCGACAGTTGACGGCAGTCTGATCGCAAGGATGCGCGAGGCACGCGCGGAGAAGGCACGAGATGGCGTTTGAGCACGACACGTCGAGCTGCCTGGCCGCGGCGATCGGCGACGGCGGCCTCGACGACGAGACGCTGACCCGCACCCTGATGGCCGCGGCCCCGGCCCATGATCGCCTGGTTCAGATGTACGAAAGCGGACGCCTGCCGGCCCTGGCCGTGGTCGAAGGCGGTGACGATCTGGCGCCGCTCCATCCCCTGGTCGTGGACTGGCGGCGGCGGCTGGACGACGTGGTGATTCTCGGCACCGGGGGCTCGTCGCTGGGCGGACGCACCCTCTATGCCCTGGCCGATCGCGGCTTCGGACCCGCAACCGGCGGGCCGCGGCTGCATTTCCTCGACAACGTCGATCCCGATACCGTAACGGCGCTGCTGGGCGCTCTCGACCTTGCCCGCAGCGGCATCGTGGCGATCTCGAAATCCGGCGGCACGGCCGAGACGCTGGCGCAGGCCCTGGTCCTGCTGCCGGCGCTGGAACGTGCGGTCGGGCGCGACGCGATGGCCGCGCACGCGCTCGTCGTCACCGAGCCGAAGGACAGCCCGCTTGCGCGTCTGGCTTCCCATTACGGTCTGCCGCGCTTCGATCACGATCCCGGTATCGGCGGCCGGTTCTCGGTGTTTTCGATAGTCGGCGCATTGCCGGCGTTGCTCGCCGGGCTCGACGTGACGGCCCTGCGTGCCGGGGCGCGGGAGGTGCTCAGGGCGGCGATCGAAGCGCCGCGGGTCGAGGCGGTGGCGCCGGCCGTGGGGGCAGCGATTGCCGTCGGCCTGCTGCACGAACGCGCCATCAGCCAGAGCGTGCTCATGACCTATGACGACCGCCTGGCCAGTTTCGGTCTGTGGTACCGGCAGTTGTGGGCGGAAAGCCTGGGCAAGGACGGCACCGGCACGACGC
>RFLL01000171.1 GCA_003693905.1 Alphaproteobacteria bacterium | reverse complement strand
GCGGATGGTGATCCTGCCGTTGCGCACCCGGACCAGAATCTCGGGGCTGGAGCCGACGATCGAGAACCCGCCGAAATCGAGATAGAACAGGAACGGCGACGGGTTGAGGCGCCGCAAAGCCCGGTAGAGCGACAGCGGCGGCAGCTCGAACGGCACCCGGAAACGCTGGCTGGGGACGATCTGGAAGGCATCGCCGGCGCGAATGTACTCTTTCGCCTTCTCGACCATGGCATGATAGGTCTCGCGGGTGACGTTCGAGACCGGCGGCGGCAGAGATGATCCGACTTCGCCCGGTGTGCGAGTCACCGGCAACGGCCGGTTGAGCCGTTCGACCGCCGCACCCAGGCGTGCCTCGGCCGCGTCGTAGGCGGCCCGGGCATCGGTGCCGGGCGTGGCCGGCCAGACCGGCGTGAACAGCGTGATCTGGTCTTCCAGGCGGTCGAAGACGGCGATCACGGTGGGACGCAGAAACATGGCATCGGGCAGGCCGAGCACGTCCGGGTTGGCATCGGGCAGCCGCTCCATCAGGCGCACGGCATCGTAGGCCATGTAGCCGACCAGGGCCGAGGCCATCGGCGGCAGGTCCGGCGGCAGGTCGATGCGCGATTCGCTCAGCACCTGACGCAGCGATTCCAGCGCCCCGGCATGCGTCTGCGACGAGGGGGCACCCGTGCCACAATCACGGGTGATGTCCGCTCGGTCGCCGCGGCACTGCCAGATCAGGTCCGGTTCGATCCCGATGAACGAATAGCGGCCGATGATGGTGCCGCCTTCAACCGATTCGAACAGAAAGCTGTTGGGTCGCCCCCGGGCCAGCTTTATGTAGGCCGAAACCGGGGTTTCCAGGTCGGCGACCAGCCTCGTCGAGACGATCTGAGGTCGCCCGGCGCCGTAGGTGGCGGCGAATTCTTCGAAGGCGGGGCGCAGGCGCATGGCGGTCGGTCAATCAGAACGTGCAATCAGAATGTGGCCAGCACGTCCTCGACGAGCCGGCGGTTGACCTCCGCTCCGTACTCGTTGCGCAACGTGGCAATGTACTGTTCGATCAGATCACTGCGCATCGCCGTCGCCAGGCCGGTGCGCAGGGCCGCAACCTCGGTCTCGTTGGCCGCCGGATCGGCGGGTTTGACGTCGATCAGACGGACTACGAAATGGGCGTCCTGGCCGCTGACGGCAGCCACCTGGCCGAGGCTCAGTTCAAACAGCTTGGCCGGCAGCAAAGGCGACAGCGCCTTGGCGGGGTCGCGTTCGAAACGGGTCAGGGGGGCGGTCTTCTTGATCTCGTACCCTCCTTCCCTGGCAAGATCGGCCAGGGCAACGCCCTGGCGGGCGCGTGCGGCCAGGGCTTCGGCCTTTTCCCGGGCGCGCTGGGCCCTTTGCGCGTTGCGCCACAACTCCACTACCTGATCGCGCACTTCCGCCAGCGGGCGCACCTGGGCCGGGGTAACGCCGTCGACCCGGAGAATGAAAAAGCCGCCATCCGAGGTTTCGGTCAGCAGACTTTCCTGACCGGGTTCCGTAGTGAATGCGATCTCCAGAAAATTGTCGCCCGGCAGTCCCTCGACCGCCTTGCCGTCGGGGCCGTTGCCCTGGCGATCGAGGCCCTCGATCTTGCGCACGCTCAGATTGAGGCGGGCGGCGGCTTCTTCGAGGCTGGCACCGGCGGCCAGTTCGTCGTCGAGCTGATTGGCAATCGACACCAGGCTGTCGACGGCCCGGCTCAGGGCCAGATCGCGGCGCAGGTCCTCGCGGACCTCGGCCAGGGTGGCTTCCTTGGCCGGCTCGATCTCGGCAACGTGCAGGATGTGCCAGCCGAGAGGGCTTTGTACGGGGTCGCTGAACTGACCGGTGGCCAATGCGAACGCGGCAGCACCGAGATCCGCGGGCAGATCCTCGCGTGTGACGAGACCGAGATCGACGGGCGGCTGCCCGGTATAATCCTGTGCGACGGCCTCGAAGGTGATCCCTTCCTTGAGGCGGCCGTAGGCCTGGCGGGCCGTTTCTTCGTCGTTGAAGATGATCTGTCGAATCTGCCGTCGTTCGGGGGTGCCGAGCTGTTCTTTGCGGGTTTCGAATGCGGCGACGATTTCGTCCTCGGAAACGCCGGTCTCGGCGACGAGATCTTCGGCCCGCAAGGAGATGTAGGTGACGGTGCGGCGCTCCGGTGCCATGAAGTTGTTGGCAAATTCCTTGTGGAATGCGCGCAGGCTGTCTTCGTCCGGCTGCGGAAGGTCGGTGATGCTGCTGTTGGGGATGATCATGACCTCGCCGATGCGTTCTTCGGCGCGGTAGCGGTACAGCGCCTCGGCCAGAGTACGCGGCGCCGCCACGCCGCCGCTTATGGCATCGACGATCTGCTGGCGCAGAATGTCGCGCCGGACGGCGTCGAGATACTCCTGCTCGCTCAGATTGCTTTGCCGCAGGACCTGAATGAAACGGCTGCGGTCGAATTCGCCCCGCTCGTTGCGAAAGGCCGGTTCGCGCTGAATCCGACGCAGAATCTGCTCCTCGGTGACGATCAGACCAAGATCGGCCGCCTTCTGGTCGAACAGCGCCCGTGCAATCATCTGACCCAGGACCTGATCGACGATGCCGAGTGCGCGGAGTTGGTCGATATCGACGCGCTGCCCGAGACGGGCGCTGAGGCGGTTGGCCTCGCGCGACAGGGCGCGGGCGAAATCCTGTTGCTCGATGCGCTGGTCGCCGACCTCGGCGACCGCGCCTGATTGACCAAGACCCCGGAAAATGTCGCCGATGCCCCAGATCGCAAAGCTGACGATGAGGAGGCCGAACAATACGTAGGTGATTGAGCGGATAAGGATTTTACGAGTGTTCACGGGGCTGTGGGCTCATGGTTGTCGATGGCTGCCAGTCGGTTGCTGCGGTGACCGGGATTGGGCCGGGCGCGCGGCATCTTAGGTAGGCCACCCGCGCCCGGCAATAAGCAAATGATTGACAAACCGCGTCCGCCCGGTGCTCGCGGGCGTCGGCGACGAGGCCGACCCGCCCGGTTACCGGATCCGATCTGCGGCCCGGCCCCGGACTTGGCCTTCAGCGCCCGGCGTGATAGGTAAGCGCCGCCCTGTTCATGCAGGGCCTGTCCTCGCGTTCCAAGACATCCGGATCAAGCCCCATGCGCCGCAAACTGATCGCGGGAAACTGGAAAATGAACGGCCTGCGTGCCGACGGCGTGGCCTTGGCGGCGGCCTTGGCCGCGAAACGCCCGGCCGCCGAGGCGGGGGAGGCCCGCGAAGGGGCCCCGGAGCTGCTGATCTGCCCCCCGGCACAGCTTCTGTTTCCTGTCGCCGAGGTGCTTGCCGGCAGCGACATCCAGCTTGGCGGGCAGGACTGCCATAGCGAACGATGCGGTCCTCATACCGGCGACATCAGCGCCGAGATGCTGCGCGATGCCGGCTGCCGCTACGTCATTGTCGGCCACTCCGAACGCCGCACCGAGCACGGCGAAGACGACGCCCTGGTCCGGGCCAAGGCCGAAGCGGCCCAGGCGGCCGGTCTGGTCCCGATCGTGTGCATCGGGGAGAGCGCGGCCGAACGCGCCGCTGGGCGCACCCTGCCGGTGATCGAGGCGCAGCTTCTGGGCTCGATCCCGCAGGACGGGAACAACCACGCCGACGCCCTGGTCATCGCCTACGAGCCAGTGTGGGCGATCGGCACCGGGCAGAGCGCGACCCCGGCCGACGTGGCCGCGGCGCACGGCCATATCCGACGCCTGCTGCGTGCGGCCCTGGGAGCAGAAGCCGCCGCGGCGGTGCGGCTGCTCTACGGCGGCTCGGTCAAGCCGGCCAATGCCGCCGAGCTGCTGGCGGTCGCGGATGTCGATGGCGCCCTGGTCGGGGGCGCCAGTCTGAAAGCGGAAGATTTTCTGGCGATTGCGGCGGCCTGCCCCTAGCGCGGCGCCGAGCCGCACCCCACATGGCCGGGCAGGACCCTTGCGGCCACCGCAACGAATGCAACAAGACGGGAAAAGAGCAAGGCGATGATCACTGTATTGCTGGTAATTCATCTGATGGTGGCGATCGCCATGATCGGCGTGGTCCTGCTTCAGCGTAGCGAAGGCGGTGGCCTGGGCATCGGCGGCGGTGGCGGTGGCGGCGGAATGAGCGGATTTCTCACCGGGCGCGGCACCGCCAATCTGCTGACGCGCACGACGGCGATTCTGGCCGCCATGTTCATGACAACCAGCATCCTGCTCACCATCCTGTCGACCCAGTCGAGCCGGCCCCGTTCGATCCTGGACGAGTTGCCGGCCACGGCCCCGGTCGCCCCCGTGGCACCGGCGCCGGGTGCCCCCGAGTCGTCCACCGCGCCCCAACCGGCCGAACCTGCCGCGCCTGCTCAGCCCAGCGTGCCGGTCGAATAGCGATCGAACGGCGAAGCGCCGCCTTCTGCTGCCGCGCTCAACCCGTCCGCCCCCGAGTCGCCTCCGGACCATCCGTATCCGGGTGCAAAGATGCGGATGTGTGCCGAAGCACGGGGAGCGCCGGGTGGCGGAATTTGCGTGTCAGATCGCGCGATCTCGAAGGGTCGATGTAAAAATTCATTCGGGCACCGCCATGGGACTTGCCGGCGGCCCCGCAAGAGACAATAGTGAACGTCCATGACGCGGTTCATCTTTATCACCGGCGGCGTCACATCCTCGCTTGGAAAAGGACTCACCGCCGCAGCCCTCGGGGCGTTGCTCCAGGCGCGCGGGTTCAAGGTGCGCCTGCGCAAACTGGATCCCTATCTCAATGTCGATCCGGGCACCATGAGCCCGTATCAGCATGGCGAGGTCTACGTCACCGACGACGGCGCGGAGACCGATCTCGACCTCGGTCATTACGAACGCTTTACGGGCGTTCCTTCGCGCCGCGGCGACAACGTGACCGCCGGGCAGATCTATTCCCAGGTCATCGCCCGCGAGCGCCGTGGCGATTATCTCGGCGCCACGGTCCAGGTCATTCCCCATGTCACTGACGCGATCAAGCAGTTCATCCTGAGCGAGATTCAGGACGAGGATTTCGTGGTCTGCGAAATCGGCGGCACGGTCGGTGACATCGAAGGGCTGCCGTTCCTGGAGGCGATTCGCCAACTCGGCAACGAAATGGGGCCCGAACGCACCCTGTTCGTCCATCTGACCCTGGTGCCGTATCTGTCCTCGGCCGGCGAGCTCAAGACCAAGCCGACCCAGCATTCGGTCAAGGAATTGCAAGGGGTCGGCATCAAGCCGGACATCCTGGTCTGTCGCAGCGAGCGGCCGATCCCGCTCGAAGCCCGGCGCAAGATCGCGTTGTTCTGCAACGTGCGGCCTAGCGCGGTGATCCAGGCGCTGGACGTGGATACGATCTATGCCGTACCGCGCGCCTATCATGAAGAGGGGCTCGACGACGAGGTCTGCCGTCATTTCGGGCTCGAGCGCACGACCCCCGACCTGTCGCGCTGGGACTGGGTCACGCAGCGCATCCGCCACCCCGACGGCGAGGTCACGATCGGTGTCGTCGGCAAGTACACGACCCTGATCGACTGCTACAAGTCGCTGGCCGAGGCCATGACCCACGGCGGCATCGCCAACAACGTGCGGGTCAAGGTCAACTGGCTGGATTCGGAAATCTTCGAGGACGAAGGCACGATCCAGCATCTGGAAGACGTGCACGGCATCCTCGTACCCGGCGGTTTCGGCGAACGCGGCGCGGAGGGCAAGATCGCTGCTGCGCGGTTTGCACGCGAACGCAGGATTCCCTATTTCGGCATCTGTTTCGGCATGCAGATGGCGGTGATCGAAGCGGCGCGGAACCTGGCCGGGCTGCCGGGGGCGGGCTCGACCGAATTCGGTCCGTGCGAAGACCCGGTGGTCGGGTTGTTGACCGAGTGGACCGTGGGCAACCGGATCGAACGCCGCAACATCGACAGCGACAAGGGCGGCACCATGCGCCTCGGCGCCTATCCCTGCGTTCTTGCTCCGGGCAGCCGGGCCCGGACAATCTACGGTGTACCCGAGATCAGCGAGCGCCACCGCCATCGCTACGAGGTCAATATCAACTATCGCGAGGTGCTGGAGGCGGTCGGGTTGCGCTTTTCGGGCCTGTCCCCGGATGGCGAACTGCCGGAGATCGTGGAGCTGGAGGCGCATCCCTGGTTCATCGGCGTTCAGTTCCACCCCGAGCTGAAGTCGAAGCCGTTCGATCCACACCCGCTATTCACCTCGTTCATCGAGGCAGCGGTCACCCAATCCCGTCTGATGTGATGGGGGCGGACGCCGAGGCGACAGAAGGAAAGGCGAGCATCGTGAGCACACCGCGCCGTGTCCGTATCGGGGAGCTGGAATTGGGCAACGACCGGCCGCTGGTGCTGATTGCGGGACCGTGTGCGCTGGAAAGCCGCGCCCATGCCCTGGAGACCGCCCACGCCCTGTGCGAGATCACCGCCAGGCTGGGCCTCGGGCTGATCTACAAAAGCTCTTTCGACAAGGCCAATCGCACCAGCCTCGGCGCCAACCGGGGCATCGGCATGACCGCCGGCCTGCCGATCCTGGCCGAGGTGCGCGAGGTCCACGGCTGCCCGGTCATCACCGACGTGCACGGGCCGGATCAGTGCGCACCCGTGGCTGAAGCGGTCGATGTTCTGCAGATCCCGGCTTTTCTG
>RFLL01000170.1 GCA_003693905.1 Alphaproteobacteria bacterium | reverse complement strand
CCGTTCGTCGGCCAGCGCCCGTCCCAGCCAGGCCGGCCCCAGCCGCACGGCCGTCGCGCCATGCGGCCTGGTGCGAGCCCGCGCAGAGCCGATGTTAGCACCGTCGCCGAGGCCCGTGACCACGCCTCTGCTCCCGCTGTTGCCTCCGCTGTTGTCCCATGGCACGCACCGTCGGCGGGCGTGGCCCCGGCGGCGGCGATGTGCTAAAGACCGCCCGCGCCGGCCGGTCTTCATGCGCTCTGCGGCCGGTGCAGCTCGGGCAGATCCGCTCAACCATAGACCAACCCGCAACCACGGGCGAATCGGGACAGGCGATGAACGAAAGCAATACCGCACCCGACGACGGCAACGAGCAGAACGGTGACGGGCAGCGAGATTTCATCCGCGACATCATCCGTGCCGACCTTGCCGCCGGGCGCATCGAGACGGTGGTGACGCGCTTTCCCCCGGAGCCCAACGGATACCTGCATATCGGCCACGCCAAGTCGATCTGCCTCAACTTCGGTGTGGCGCAGGAGTTCGGCGGCCGCTGCCACCTGCGTTTCGACGACACCAATCCGGTCAAGGAAGAGCGCGAATTCATCGACAGCATCCAGGAGGACGTGCGCTGGCTCGGCTTCGACTGGGGGCAGCACCTTTATTTCGCCTCCGACTATTTCGAGCAGCTCTACGAGTGGGCCGAGCATCTGATCCGCACCGGCAAGGCCTATGTCGACGACCTGTCGGCGGAGGAAATCCGGGCCTACCGCGGCACTTTGACAGAGCCGGGCAGGAACAGCCCCTACCGCGACCGCCCGGTGGCCGAAAACCTGGACCTGTTCCGGCGCATGCGCGCTGGCGAATTTCCCGACGGGGCGCGGGTGCTGCGGGCCAGGATCGACATGGCCGCGGGCAACATGAATCTGCGCGACCCGGTTCTCTACCGCATCCTCCACGTCGCCCACCCGCGCACCGGCGATGCCTGGTGCATCTATCCGACCTACGATTTCGCGCATGGTCAGTCGGATGCCATCGAGGGCGTTACCCATTCGTTGTGCACGCTGGAGTTCGAGGATCACCGGCCGCTTTACGACTGGCTGATCGAGAACCTGCCGGTTCCCTCGCGGCCACGACAGTACGAGTTCGCCCGCCTCAACTTGACCCATACCGTGCTCTCCAAGCGGCGCCTGACGCAGCTCGTGCGCGACGGGCACGTGCGCGGCTGGGACGATCCGCGCATGCCGACCCTGGCCGGCCTGCGCCGGCGCGGTGTACCGCCGACGGCGATCCGCGATTTCATTCGCCGGGTCGGCATCAGCAAAAGCGACAACACCGTCGAGATCGCTCTGCTCGAACACTGCATCCGCGAACAGCTCAACCGTACCGCCGAGCGGCGCATGGCCGTTCTGCATCCGCTCAAGGTGGTGATCGAAAACTATCCCGAGGGCGAAAGCGAAACGCTGGAGGCGATCAACAATCCCGAAGATCCGGCGGCCGGCACGCGGGCCGTGCCTTTCGGGCGCGAACTCTACATCGAGCGCAGCGACTTCATGGAGGACCCGCCGAGGAAGTTCTTTCGTCTGGCGCCCGGGCGCGAAGTGCGTCTGCGCTATGCCTATTTCATCACCTGTCGCAAGGCGATCAAGGACGCGCGCGGCGAGATCGTCGAACTGCGCTGCACCTACGATCCGGCGACCCGCGGCGGCAATGCTCCCGACGGGCGCAAGGTCAAGGGCACCATTCACTGGGTCTCGGCCTCCCACGCGCTCGATGCCGAGGTGCGCCTGTACGACCATCTGTTCAACCGTCCCGACCCTGGGGCCGAAGGCGATTTCCTTGCCGACCTCAATCCGGATTCGCTCACCGTGCTGGACAATTGCAAGCTGGAGCCGGCCCTGGCCGAAGCCACGTGCGAGGCCGCGGTGCAGTTCGAACGCACGGGGTATTTCATCCGCGATCCGGAATCGACCTCCGATCGTCCGATCTTCAACCGCACCGTCGCTCTGCGCGATACCTGGGCCAAGCTCCAGGCCAGGGGCGGTGAACAGAAGGATCGCAGTACGCGATGAGCGAGCCCGCATCCGGACCCTCGACCACGCCGCCCGTGGTCACCCGTTTCGCCCCTTCGCCGACCGGTTTTCTGCACATCGGCGGGGCGCGCACGGCATTGTTCAACTGGCTTTATGCCCGCCACCATGGCGGCGTGTTCCGTCTGCGCATCGAAGATACCGACCGCAAACGTTCGACGCCCGAGGCGATCGCCGCCATCCTCGACGGTCTGCGCTGGCTCGGTCTCGATTGGGATGGCGAGGTCGTCTATCAGTCGACGCGCGCGGCACGGCATGCCGAAATCGCCCATCGCCTGCTGAGCGAAGGCAAGGCCTATTATTGCTACTGCACTCCCGAAGAACTGGAGGAGATGCGCCGCCGGGCCCGGGCTGAAGGGCGGGCGCGCCTTTACGACGGGCGCTGGCGCGATCGCGATCCGGCCGAGGCACCGCCCGACGTGCCGCCGGTGATTCGACTCAAGGCGCCGCGCGAAGGCGAAACCGTGATCGACGATCTGGTGCAGGGGCGTGTGAGCGTCGCCAACGCGCAGCTCGACGACATGGTGCTGCTGCGCGCCGACGGCACGCCGACCTACATGCTCTCCGTCGTCGTCGACGACCACGATATGGGCATCACTCACGTCATTCGCGGCGACGACCACCTGACCAATGCCTTTCGCCAGACGCAGTTGTTCCAGGCGCTGGGCTGGCCGGTGCCGCGTTTCGCCCATATCCCGCTGATCCACGGCCCCGACGGCACCAAGCTGTCGAAACGCCACGGCGCGCTCGGGGTCGAAGCCTACCGCGACATGGGTTATCTGCCCGAGGCGCTGCGCAACTATCTGCTG
>RFLL01000169.1 GCA_003693905.1 Alphaproteobacteria bacterium | reverse complement strand
GCCCAGGGCATCGAGATAGCGGCGGTAGCGGACGACCGCGGCCCGGGCCGGGTCGGGTTCCGGCAGCGGCAGAAAATCGAGATCCGGGTGCGGCGGGCGGATGGAATGGATCCGTGCCAGCTCGCCGCCCAAGCGTTCGGCCAGCGCCTGCCGGTCGCCGCCAAGCGAGGAATCGCGCACCACCTTGTGCGCCAGAGCAACCCCGTTCACCCGGCGCATGACGAAAAACGGCGTCGGCAGCACGGCCGGGTCGTCACACGCCCACAACGGCTCGGGCACGCTGACGCCGGCCTGCCACGCGGCACGCAGGACGGCAAATTCCTGCATCCGCGACAGGCTGACCGGGACCGCCGAGGGCGCATCGGTGCGCAGCACCAGATCGTGGCGCCCGGCCAGGCGGCCGCCGTCGAAATCGGCTTCCAGCAGCCAGTTCTCCTGAATCGCGCCGCCGCTCAAGGGGCGGATTTCAAGCAGACGCGCGGCCTGCGCCTCGGCCCGGGCGGCGAGGAAGGCTTCCAGCGCCTCGCGCCGGTCGGCGAAGCGGGATTCGGCCAGGGGTGCGCTCACGGCCAATCCCAGAAATTGAGGCCGTCTTTGAGAAGGTTGCGGGCCAGAACCATCTTGTGCACCTCCGAGGCACCGTCGACCAGCCGTGCCTGCCGGGCATAGCGGTACATCCACTCCAGACGGGTATCCTTGGAATAGCCGCGCGCACCGCAGAGCTGAATGGCGGTATCGACAGCGGTGTGCAGGGCATCGGCAACATGGATCTTGGCCATGGAGACCTCCTTGCGGGCAAAATCGCCGGTATCCAGCTTCGCCGCCGCACGCATGGTCAACAGGCGCCCGATTTCGATCTCCATCGCCGCTTCGGCCAAGCGCCACTGTACCCCTTCGTGGTCGCGCAGCTTGAGGCCGAAACTGTCGCGCTCGGCCACGTACGGCGAGGCGATCTCCAGCGCCCGTTTGGCCATGCCCAGCCAGCGCATGCAGTGGGTCAGGCGCGCCGTGCCAAGGCGGATCTGGGTAACCTTGAGACCGTCGCCCACCTCCATCAGGCGGTCTTCGTCGGGAATTTCCAGATTCTCGATGACGATCTCGCAGTGACCGCCGTGTTCCTCGGGGCCCATGATCGGGATGCGGCGCACGATGTTCCATCCCGGTCGCTCGCTGTCGACGAGAAAGGCGCTCAAGCCCTTGCGCGGGTCGTCGGAGGTTCTGGCGATCAGGATATTGTGCCGGGCGGCTTCGGCACCGGTGATGAACCATTTGCGACCGTTGACGATCCAGCGATCGCCCTTGCGCTCGGCCCGGGTGCGCATCAGCGACGGATCGGAGCCGGCGCCCGGCGCCGGCTCGGTCATGGCAAAGGCGGAGCGTACCCGCCCCTCGATGATCGGTCGCAGCCAGCGTTCCTTCTGCGCCTCGTTCGCCACCTTGGCGAGCAGGATCATGTTGCCGTCGTCAGGGGCGGCGCAGTTGAAGACGACCGGGCCGAAGATCGAGCGCCCCATTTCCTCGTAACAGGCGGCCATGCCGACCACCGGCAGGCCGAGGCCGCCCAGCGCCACCGGCATCTGCGGCGCCCACAGCCCGTCCGCTTTGGCCCGGGCGCGCACCTCTTCCAGCACCTCGGTGCGGATGTTCTCGTGGGCATCGTAGTTGGCCGGATCGTCCTCCAACGGCAGAATCCGGGTTTCGACGAAGTGCCGATAGCGTCGGCGCAGCGCCTCGATGTCCTTCGGCAGGGTAAAGTCCATGCTCGGCCGGTCCTCCTGATCCTGTGTCCGTCATTATCCGTATACCGCGAAGCAGGCGCCGCCGGAGGGCGGGTCACACCTGCGCCGACAGGCCGCCGTCGATCACGAGGGTGGCGCCGGTCATATACCGCGATGCCGACGAAGCCAGAAGCAGCAACGCACCGTCGAGGTCCTCGGGACGCCCGAAGCGACGTTGCGGGATGCGGCCTTGCAAGGCCCTGCCTGCCGTGCTGGCCAGAAACGCCCGGTTCAGATCGGTCTCGACATAGCCCGGAGCGATGGCATTGACGCGGATGTCATGGCGCGCCAGTTCGACCGCAAGCGCGCGGGTCAGATTGATGAGCCCAGCCTTGGAGGCGCAGTAGGCGGCCACCCGTGCCGCCCCGGCAAGACCCAGCACCGAGGCGATGTTGATGATGCTGCCGCCATGTTCAAGGCCGATCATGTGACGCGCCGTCTCGCGGGCCATCAGCCACGCGCCCTTGAGGTTGGTATCCAGCACCCGATCCCAGTCGTCTTCGCTACATTCGACGGTCGGCTTGTCGATGGCGACGCCGGCGTTGTTGACCAGGATCGAGATTGGGCCGAGTTCGGTCTCCGCGGCTTCGACGCAGGCCCGCACCGAGGAGGCATCGGCAACGTCGAGCGTGATCGGCAGGGCGCGGGCATCGAAGCCGGCGATTTCCTGCGCCAGCTCGGCCAGACGCTCGCTGCGCCGGGCGGCGATCGCCACCTTCGCCCCCGTGCGCGCCAAGGTGAGCGCGAAATGACGGCCGAGCCCGCTGGAAGCACCGGTAACGACGGCCACCTGCCCGCGCAGATCGAACGGAGCAAGGTCGGCGTTCATCGGCGCCCCCTCACGATTCCGACGTGTCCAGCGCGCGGGCTCGTTCGCGCAGAACGAATTTCTGAATCTTCCCGGTCGAAGTTTTCGGCAACGGCCCGAAAACGACCGTTTTGGGAACCTTGAAGTGAGCCATGTGTTCGCGGCAGAAGGCAATGACGTCGGCCGCGCTCGCCTGTGCCCCCTCCTTGAG